>JAUPLM010000418.1 GCA_030836965.1 Thermodesulfobacteriota bacterium
TGCGGCAATACCAAGACCGAGAAAGACAAGCGTAAGCCAGGGATAAAGCTCAAATCGCTTGTCAAGATACACACCGATTGCAAGTCCGATAAATATCGAAAGCGCCACCTGCAAGCCGAGACTGCTGTAATACGCAAGTTCCCGTATATATCGTCTTGTTTCTCTTTTCAAAAGAGCGCTCTCAAATATAATTACATGGCCCGTACAACCCCGGTAAAGCTTCTGCCCTCTAACATATGATTTTATTCAAGTCAATGCAAAATTGCATCAAAATCTGATGTTTTGACGGCGCTGTAAAAAGTATAAAATCCGGCCGGTTCCACGAAAATTTTGAATCCACTCTTCACTATTCACTATGCCGGAATTTTCACATGTCCGGCCCTGTCATCTTCCGACACTTCGCCGATTATCGAAGCCTGAACGCCCTCATCAAGCAGAGCCTTCAGGCATTCTTTCGCTCTTTTCTCAGGAAGCGATATTATCAGCCCTCCCGATGTCTGGGGATCAAAAAGCATATCGATAACAACCTGTTTTACAGACGCCCCGATACTTATATTTTTACTGCAATAATCTTTTGTATTATAACTTCCGGCAGGAATCAGCCCCATAAGGGCATATTCTTCCGCCTTTTTCATAAAGGGGACCGAGCCGGAATGAATGACGATCTTCTTGCCGCTTCCTTTGGCCATTTCAAGCACATGCCCGATAAGGCCGAATCCGGTTACATCCGTACATGCATTCGGATTGAATCTGACCATTATTTCCGCGGCTTTTCTGTTGAGGGTCGTCGTAACGTCGATAAGCGCATTAATAGCCTCCTCATCGGCAACTTTCCCCTTAACGGCGGTTGCAATTATTCCGGTACCTAGGGGCTTGGTCAGTATCAGCCTGTCGCCGGTCTTCGCGTTTCTGTTTGTAAGTATCCTGTCCGGATGAACTATGCCCGTAACAGAAAGTCCGTATTTGAATTCCCTGTCATCAACGCTGTGGCCGCCTACCAGCACGGCATCCGCCTCGTATATCTTTTCAAGCCCTCCGGCAAGGGTCGCTTTCAGAATCTCTTCGGAAAGCTCACCGGACGGAAAACACACTATGTTCATGGCGGTTACCGGCCTCCCTCCCATCGCGTATACATCACTCAGGGAATTTGCAGCCGCTATACGGCCGAATTCATAAGGAGAATCAATGATGGGCGTAAAAAAATCAAGTGTCTGCACAAGCGCGGTTTCAGAATCCAGTCTGAAAACACCCGCATCATCCGAAGTCTCCATACCTACAAGAAGATCAGGGTGGGTTTTTACGGGCAGGCTCTTTATTACGTTTTCCAGGACCCCTGGACCTATTTTGGCCGCTCAGCCCGAAGCCCGGACTTTTTCCGTAAGATATATTTTTTTATCTTTTTCCATAATCCTCTTCACAATGCCGGTATATTTAAGTTCGCACCTCGAATATCATTGTTTTCAGAACCTGATTTCACGGCTGTCAAATACAGGCCCGTCCATGCATACATGGAGGTATCTGCTCTCATCCTTGCCCCCAACCGCGCAGCCGAGACAAGCTCCGATGCCGCATGCCATGACGCTTTCCATGGATATCTGGCAGGGAACATTATACGTTTCCGCAATCCCCGCAAGACATTTCAGCATACCCGGAGGCCCGCACGCGCAAATTGCTTCGGGCCGCTTTTCCTTTACAGCGGCCTCAACCGGGTTTGTGATAAAACAGGCTTCCCCTTCGCTTCCGTCATCTGTAGTAATCGTAACTTCTATGCCGAGGTTTAAAAAATCATCCCTGCATAAAAGATCCTCTTTCGAACCCGCCCCGAGAAAAACTCTGACACCGGTGGAACAGGTTGTTTTTTTCTCAAGTATATATTTGGAAAGAAACAGCATGGGAGCAACTCCTATTCCGCCCGCCACGATATATATTCCGCCGGAATTTTCAGACAAAGAAAAACCTTTCCCGAGAGGACCCATGATATCCAACCATTCGCCCTCTAAGGCTTCCGCAAGCATGCCCGTGCACTCTCCCACAACCCTGTAAAGGATTTCTATCCCTTCGCCTTCAATAATCCCGTGAATCGAAAAAGGGCGGCGCAGCAGAGGCGAAGCTCTGCCGGGAAGGCGCAGCATGACAAACTGGCCCGGTTTTGCGGCAATCAATTCTTTCCCGCATTTCAGGCCGAGTTTATAATATGAGGCGCCCACGCGTCTGTTCCAGATAATCCGGACTTTTTCCGTTATCATATTCAAAGCCTCATTCCTATTCCATCATCCCGATAACCGACACAAATCTTCCTGTCGTTTTTTCACCGCGGTAGGAAAAAAAGAGATCCGTGTTGCATTTTGTGCAGATTCCGCTCGAATGAATATTCTCCGGTATCACACCCGCGCCGCAAAGCTGATCCGTGCTTATCCGCCAGAAATCAAAATGATTTCCATGATCCCTGTACTTCCAGAACTGCCCGGGTATCTCCTTCTCATAGTTGATGAATTCCGCACAGCAGGGTCCAAGGGAAGGGCTTATGCCCGCAAATATATCGGATGAATTGCAACCGAAACGCTCTTTCATCACATCTATTGTTCCGCCTATTATGTTTTTAATACTGCCTCTCCATCCCGAATGGACATTCGCTATTACATTTCTGACCGGATCATACATGAGAACAGACTGACAATCCGCAATTTTAATGGCAAGCATCCTGCTTTCAAGATTGCTTACCAGCGCATCGCCTACAAAGGGAGAAGCGTTCGGTCCTGAAACAACAACAACATCCGCATCATGCATCTGCCTGGTAAAAACAAGTTCGCCGCTGCTCATGCACCTGGTCACAAGCGATCTGTTGAGCTTAATCACCCCTTCTTCATCCCCGACCGACAAGCTGAGGTTCATGCTGTCGAAAGGTTTACTGCTGAATCCTCCGTTTCTTGTAAAGACGCCATGTCTTAATTTCGGAAAAGATATCAGGTTAGGGACCTGAAGAAACGAAACTCCGTTTACTTTTGCTGATATCAATTTACTTTTTCTCCGTATTCCTGAAGCAATCTCTGCATACCATACCCTTTGTGTTTGGTATAGGTAATCGGTTTTTAATGTTTTGCAAGAATTTGTGGTGAAACATAACAACGCCCCCTGATTGTCAATAAAGAAACACAGGCAGTGACGAA
>JAUPLM010000419.1 GCA_030836965.1 Thermodesulfobacteriota bacterium
AACTTGGGGGCTTTCCCGAATCCGCCTGACCTGCCGTCAAAAACCGAAGCATAATATTCGAAGGCTTTTTCAATATGCGCCTTTCTCTCCTGCTTTGAAGCGGTATTTTTATGTTCATGAGAAAGATTTTTTCGCAGTATACCGGTAAGCGCATCGGCAGAATCGGTTATCTTCCCGTAAGTTACTGGATCTTTCCAGGCAGTTGCAATTTTATTTAATAAATCCGGCCAGGAATTGATGCCGAACCTCGCTTTGACAGGAAAATAGGTGCCGCCGAAAAAAGGTTTAAGCTTCGGTGTTAAAAAAACGTTCAAGGGCCATCCGGCTGAACCTGTCAATGCTGTTACAGCGCTTATATAGAGGCGGTCAATATCAGGCCTTTCCTCCCTGTCAACTTTTATGCATATGAAGTTTTCATTCATTATTCCGGCTATTTCAGGGTCGGTAAATGACTCCTTTTCCATTACGTGGCACCAGTGGCAGGTAGAATATCCTATTGATAACAGAACAGGTTTATTTTCCTTTTCGGCTCTTGCGAATGCCTCTTCGCCCCAGGGATACCAGTCAACCGGATTATATGCGTGCTGCAGAAGATATGGACTTTTCTCGTTTATCAGATGGTTGGAGAGCTTCTTTTTGCCGTTATCTGGTCTTTTTTCTTCCGTTTTCATGGCGATCACCTCCTGAGATTCTTCATTTTCAAAGCTGCGGGCTTGACATTAATAATGCTGTCCTTACTTTAATTGATAATAATTCCTGTTTGGGAATTGTCCAATTTTTCCCGGGAAAAACATATAAAGAGTGTCCATGTGGAAACAAATTCCGGACACAACTGAGCTTCCGGTACGGAACTCGGCAACATAATAATCTTTCCACGAAGGGAGGAACCAAATGGAAAAAGAAGAATCCGGTTCAAAGAAACCGGTTGTAAATCCTAAAGACCTTACAATTTGTGAAGCCACAGCGCAGATGCTTGAAAAAGCAAGAAAAGACGGCGTTGAAACGGCTTTTGACAGGGCTTTAAACATGAAAGCCTGTCCCATCGGAGCCGATTCTGCATGTTGCAAGCATTGCGCAATGGGACCATGCAGGCTTAATTCAAAGGACCCGTATGGAAAAGTCGGCGTATGCGGGGCAACCATAGATACAATCATGTCGAGAAATTTCGCCCGCATGGTTGCAGCGGGAGCGGCATGCCATAACGATCACGGAATGGCGATGCTCGATCTTTTCAGGGAAGTCGCAAACGGAACCAACGAAGATTATAAAATCAAGGATCCGCATAAACTGGAAGAAGTAGCCCGCTCGGTCGGCATTGAGGTTGATGGACGAAGCACAAAAGAGATAGCGCTGGATCTGTACAAGGAGCTCGAAAGGACATATACTCAGGTCGAGGGTGAAATTCCTTTTGCAAAAAGAGTTCCTGAAAAAACTCTTGAAACATGGCGCAAGCACGGAATAGTCCCGAGAGGAGCCATGCGGGAAATTATGGAACTTATGAACAGGACACACATGGGGGTTGACCAGCATTATGAAAACCTCACAAAGCAGTGCAGCAGAACCGCGCTTGCCGACGGATGGGGCGGATCGATGGTAGCAACCGAAATCTGCGATATCCTGTTTGGAACACCTACTCCGGTAAGCGGCGAAGTAAACATGGGCGTTCTGAAGGAGAACGAGGTAAATATAATAGTTCACGGCCATGAGCCGAATCTTTTCGAATCGATGCTGGTATCGGTTAACGAGCCGTCACTCGTAAAAGCCGCAAAAGATGCCGGCGCAAAGGGCATCAACCTTGTCGGAATGTGCTGTTCCGGAGCTGAAATGCTTTCCCGTCACGGGATTCCCCACGCGGGAAACTTCATGTCCACAGAAGCGATACTTGTAACAGGCGCGGTCGACGCGATGGCGGTTGACATACAGTGCATCAAGCAGGGCCTTGTCAAAGTGGCCGAATGCTACAATACATATCTTTTCACAACCAATCCGCGATGCCATATCGAAGGAGCGCCGCATATCGAATTCAATGAACATGATCCGAGAGCATGCACCGATGAAATAGTCATCAAGGCAATAACCAGGTTTAAAAACCGCAAGGCGCCCATTGATATTCCGAAGATAAAAAACATCGGAATTCACGGTTTTTCGCATGAATATATCAACTACATGCTTGGAGGCACCTTCAGGGGAAGCTACACTCCATTGAACGACAACATTATAAACGGAAGAATCCGCGGAGTAGCAGGCGTAGTTGGATGCACTAACCCGAGAGTAAGGCAGGACTGGGTGCATGTCGAACTTGTTAAAGAACTCATTAAAAACGACGTGCTGGTGCTTCAGACCGGATGTTCCCAGATCTCCCTCGCAAAAGCCGGACTCTATACCCCTGAAGCGGCTTGCCTTGCAGGACCGGGCTTAAGGGAAGTCTGCGAAACCGTCGGCATGCCTCCGGTACTTGGAATGGGATCATGCGTAGACAACAGCCGGATTCTGGTAGCGGCATCTCAGATGGTCAGGGAAGGCGGGCTGGGAAACAGCATAGCCGATCTTCCGGTAGCCGGAGCCGCGCCCGAATGGATGAGTGAAAAAGCAATCTGCATAGGTCAGTATTTTGTTGCTTCAGGCGTCTATACGGTCTTCGGTGTGACCTTTCCTATAATTGAAAATACAAAGTTTCACAAGCTGCTGTTTGAAGGGCTGGAGCAGCAGGGATTCGGGAAATGGGGATTTACTCCCGATCCGTATGAAATGGCAAAAATGATGATCGCCCATATTGACAAGAAAAGAAAGGCGCTGGGCCTTGATAAGGGCAAGGAGCGCGTACTCGTTGACATGGCGGCCAGAAGGGAAATGAACGCAGCGGCGTAATTTTCTGATTTGACTGATTCACTAATAAACATAAGAGGGGCTTTTTTATGCCCCTCTTATGTTTTAATACCGATATTATCCGGCAATGACATATGCAACCCCCTTCGTACGGCTCTGAATATTTATCTTTCAAGCGCCTGCCGGACCTTTTCTGTCAACTCTGCAACCAGAAAAGGCTTCTGCAGGAACATCGTTCCTTGTTCAAGTACTCCATGACGGGCAATCACATCCGCCGGATGCCCGGACATATACAATGTCCTGGTTTCAGAATGAATGTTTAAAACAGCATTCTTAAGCTCCAGGCCGTTCATCCCGGGCATCACCACATCGGTAATCAGCAGATGAACAGGGCTGCTGTGCCCACGGAGCAATGATAAAGCATCCGCAGGAGTTAAGGCCGAAAGAACATTATATCCATGCTCCTTCAGAATGCTGCATACGAATTCAAGAAGCATTCGTTCATCTTCAACAACCAGTACCGTCTCGGCGCCTCCGCAAGTTATCTTTTCCTGCACATGAATTTTCCTCTCCGCCTGATCATGACAGGAGGGCAGGTATATTTTAAAGGTTGTGCCGCAATACGGCTCACTAATAACATCGATGAATCCGCAGTTCTGCTTTACTATACCGTAAACAGTAGAGAGTCCGAGCCCGGTCCCGCTTCCAATATCTTTGGTGGTAAAAAACGGTTCGAAGATATGTGAAAGAGTTTCTTTATCCATTCCGGAGCCCGTATCACTGACAGACAGCACCGCATATTTTCCGGGCGTAAATCCCGGTCTGGGGCGGCAATAAAGCCCATCTATCACCGCGTTTTCAGTTTCAATTGAGACTGTTCCCGCTCCGCTTATGGAATCGCGGGCATTTACCAGCAGATTCGCGAGTATCTGGTCGATTTGCGCGGGATCCATCTTCACAGCCCATGTATCGGTTCCCGGTTTCCACACAAGATCGATTTCTTCTCCTATAAGACGTTGCAGAATTTTTATCATGTCCGCCACCGTTGCATTCAGATCAAGAACTCTCGGGCTCACCGTCTGCTTGCGCGCAAAGGCAAGCAGTTGTCTTACCAGATCTGCGGACCGCTGCGCAGCCTGCTTTATCTGAACCAGATATGAGTCGGCGGGAGAACCCATGCTGATTTTAAGCAGGGCGAGTTCCGCATACCCCATTATCGCCTGAAGCATGTTGTTGAAATCATGGGCAACGCCTCCGGCGAGACGCCCGACGGACTCCATCTTCTGCGCCTGGCGTAGCTGATCCTCCAGTGTTATTCTCTCGGTAATATCTTCGCATGCAGCCAGATTTTCGCCTGTCACAAGCTGCACCGGGATGAAATGAATGATCTTGCGGGAGCCGTCTTTACAGGTTACCTCAAAGATCCGGGGTCTTTTTTCACCGGGTCTGTATAAACTTGAATCTTCAATCCAGGCGGATATTACCTGCTTTCTATATTCCGGATCAGGATATGCCAGCCTGAACCATGTTTTCCCGTCGGGAATATCCGAAAGATTATAGCCGAAAATTTCAGTAAACTTGGGATTTGCGTAATTGAACTTTCCGTATTTATCTACCACCAACATGCCGAACGGAGCATTATGAATGAGATTATGGAATCGCTGTTGTTCTTGCAGCAGCTCTTCTTCCGCACGTTTGCGTTCCGTGATGTCATGGGATACGCCATAGATCCCTGTAATTGCTCCCTTTTCATCCCTAAGTGCTCCCATGATATTTTCGAACCAGACTCTCGATCCGTTTTTGTGGTAGTATTCAACATCCATTTTTACGGTTCTGTCCGGATCGACATCAGGATCAAGGTCACGTTCGAGCTCCTTTGCAAGTAGAATATAAGCTTGTGTAAATGATTCAGGCGTCATTGTTTCGGCCGGATCCATGACTAATCTCTCTTCCTGCGTGAAACCAAGAGCTTTTTCCACCGAAGGGCTTATATACGTTGTACGAAATGAAAGATCCGCTGTCCATATTATATCGATCATCTTTTTGGCAATGAGCCGGTATCTGCCTTCGCTCTCGTTGAGTTCCTTTTCAATACGGTTAGCTTTTAGTATCTTCCACATGCCGTCCATCAGAAGAGTTAATTGCTCTATATCATCATTTCCATAAGGCTCATTCTTGTTTCCCACTCCTGCGACCAGTACGATCCTGTCGCCGTCAAAAAGGGGGATGTTCAAATGCCGGTGCACTGAGACGTGACCTTCAGGATAACCTTTTTTCAAAGGATTATCCGCCTGGTAGTCGTTTGTAATCACTGGCCTGCGTTGTCTTACCGCTTCGCCCCACAACCCGGTTTCCTCCACAGGATATTTGATTGGTTTGTTATCAATCGCGCATTCCCGCATCGCGGTGCGTGACCAGGAATACATTGTAAGAACAGATTCATCAGGATTCATGAAAGCAAGATATCCTATTCTGCTTCCGGTCAGTTCAATCGCTTTTTCAAGTGTAAAATCGGTCAGCACCGTCTCCGATTCAGCCGACATCTGGGATAGTTCCAAAAGGCAGGCCAGGCGGGATTGGTTGAGCCGCAGAGTCTCACCGGCTTGCCTGCTCTCAGTTATATCATTCAGGAAATTAAGAGAAGCTGGTTTTCCTTCCCATTCTATGAGAACCACATTGAGATCAACCCACCGTGTATCTCCTGATCGGGTCACAATCCTGAAACTGTACCGGGGAGGAGGCTCGCTGCCTGTCTGCCTTTTCACGTGCCTTTCAAGAACCATTTTACGGTCCTCAGGATGAATGAATTCAGTGAAAGGTCTGGAGGTCAATTCTTCCTTTGAATATCCTATGATCTCTGCGGTTTTATCATTTGCGAACTTCAGCATGCCTTCCCGGGCGACAAATATAGCTTCTCCGGCGTTTTCTACCAGAATGCGGTACTTCTCTTCGCTTTTCCGCAATTCCTCTTCAGCCTGCTTTTGTTCCGTAATATCTCTAACAATGGCCTGCATGAATTTCCGGTCTTCCCACTCAAAGCAGCTCAGCGAAACTTCGGTATCAAACAGCGTTTTATCTTTACGTAAATGTTTCCAGTAAAATCGTTGAGGCTTTCCGTTAAGCGCCGCATTAATGAATTCCAGCGCCTTATCTTTCGAGTTTTTGCCGTCAGGTTGCTGCGGCGGGCTGAATTCCCATGGAGTATGGCCTATAATGTCTTCACTTCTCCCGCATCCGAATACTTCCAGGGTCTTATGGTTACACTCAACAAATCTGCCCTCTATCATAATAAAGATCGCATCATTAGCTCCTTCGAAAAGTGTGTAATACCGCTTTTCCGCTTTCAGTGATACTACTTCGGCATCTTTATTTTCTTTGGTCATGGAACCCCTGGAATTCTTGATTTCTCATCGGATCACCGGCAAATTTAGAATTGATCCATCCCGTCTTTGCTTCAGGGAGGGAATAAATATAACTTTTTACAAGGTCATGAAAAAGTGGCTGATAAGATATGAATAGCATAACATGTTAATTTGTCAAGAAAATGATACCCAGCATATGTTCAAAGGGTATCATCGGTTCAGGCAAACCGCAGAGAATCCGGCCGTAAGGAGATTATATCTGTTTTTAATCCGTTTTCTGTTGCGGTTTACGAATCGGAGCGTCGGCAGGAACGGGCGCGGGTTACTCTCCGGTTTCGGGTGGAATTCGCAGGCGTGCGGGCAAACTCAGCGTCCTTACGGGGAGCCGGTATCTTATAGTCGAAGCCGTCTATTGTATTACGCCTCAGCGGGCATCCAAGAATCCTTTCGATTGCCCGTACAGTCGCCGTATCATCTCTTGTAACAAGAGTGAACGCATCGCCGCTTTTTTCGGCCCGGCCGGTCCTGCCTATGCGATGGATATATGCCTCCGGCGTATCGGAAATGTCGTAGTTGATGACATGCGATATTCGGTCCACGTCGATTCCGCGTGCGGCAATATCGGTTGCCACCAGAATCTGGTAAGTGCCGTCCCGGAAACCTTCCATGGCGGCCTGCCGCTTATTCTGTGAGAGATTCCCCTGCAATGAAGCGGTTCTGAAACCGGCTTTCGAAAGTTGTTCCCCCAGCTTTTTTGCGCGATGTTTTGTACGGGCGAACACCAGCACCGACTCCGTATCC
>JAUPLM010000420.1 GCA_030836965.1 Thermodesulfobacteriota bacterium
AACACTTTCTACCGGGACTACAGTTTTGCCGATGTTTTTGTAAACCTGAAGCGGGCTCCGGAAAGCCTGAAGGATAAGATCAAGAATGTTCCCGGTGTCAATCAGGTAGAAACGCGTGTTTCAGCCTATGTAAAGCTGGATATCAGCGGATTTACCGAACCTGTGACAGCCAGAATTTTATCGATTCCCGATGACGGCAGGCCGCTTTTGAACCGTATGTACATCCGGCGGGGAAGACTTGCGGACCCGGCAAAGGATAACGAGGTGGTTATCAATGAAAACTTTGCCAAGGCGCATGGTTTCAATCCAGGAGATCAATTCGCGGCGGTCATAAACGGAAAATGGAAGAAGCTCACTATAACAGGGGTTGCCCTCTCTCCGGAGTTTGTTCTACTGATGCGGCCGGAGGCCATAAGTCCTGATTTCAAGCGGTTTGGCATACTGTGGATGGGACGTAAGGCTCTCAGCGAATCTTATAATATGGACGGGGCGTTTAATGATGTTGTATTAACCCTCTACCCGCATGCAAAATTGAGCGACGTGCTTGTTGAGATTGACAATATTGTGGAACGGTATGGCGGATTCGGAGCATATGGACGAAAGGATCAGATATCTCATCGCATGCTGAATGAGGAATTCCGGCAGCTTCAGAAGAGTTCTAAAATATTTCCCACAATATTTATCTGTGTTGCAGCATTTCTGCTGAATATTGTCATGAGCCGGACTATAAATACCCAGCGCGAACAGATTGCGGCGCTGAAGGCATTCGGATACAACAATATCGATATCGGTATTCATTACGCGAAACTTGTTATTCTGATTTTACTGGCCGGCCTGATCCTTGGTGTTGCCGGAGGTGTCTGGTTCGGAAAGATGCTTGGCGCCATTTATATGGAAGTCTACAGGTTTCCGGACCTTATATATGCATTGTATCCGGAAGTTATCGTTGCCGCAATTCTTATAAGCATAGCCTCAGCTCTCGCAGGGACTTTGCATTCTCTCTGGCGGGCAACCAAACAGCAGCCTGCCGAGGCTATGCGGCCTGAGCCTCCCGCGAAGTACAGGATAAGTCTGATTGAAAAAACAGGAATTGGCGGCCGGCTGACACAGCCGTCGAAGATTATCCTGCGGAATATTGAGCGTAAGCCGGTAAGGACTTTTCTTTCAGTACTCGGAATCGCGGTTGCATGTGCCACAATGATATCAAGCGGGTTTTTCAAAGATTCGGTTGCTTACATGATTTATGTTCAGTTTGTTCTTTCCCAGAAGGAAGATATGACCGTTGCGTTTGCCGAACCCACTTCCCGAAAAGCGATATTTGAACTCAAAGGGCTTCAGGGCGTACATTCAGCCGAACCATACAGAACTGTTCCGGCAAGATTCAGATTCGGCCACCACAGTTACAAGACTGTAATAAACGGTATAGAACCCGACGGCCGTCTGCATCTGCTGCTGGACAATAATTTTAAGAACTTGTCTCTTCCGCCTTCAGGTATAGTTTTAACCGATTACCTTGGCAAAATCCTCGGCGTTGAAGCCGGCGATATGCTGACCGTGGAGGTTCTCGACGGATCAAAACCGGTTCGCCAGGTACCGGTTGCCGCTTTGGTAAAACAGTATCTGGGAGTAGCGGGATACATGGATATTACGGCGCTCAATCGTATGATGGGGGAGGGTTACGCCATATCCGGCGCTTACCTGGCAACAGATTCAATGTTCAGGGAGATGCTCTATAAGCGTTTTATAAAAATGGCGCGTATATCCGGAACCGTGGTGAGGAACGATGAAATCCGTAATTTTAATGAGATTCAGGCAAGAGCGATGCTGTTCTTCACATTTATTGCCACGCTGATGGCTTGCTTCATCTCTTTTGGAGTTGTCTATAACAGTGCAAGAATAGCGCTTTCAGAGCGAAGCAGAGAACTCTCAAGCCTCAGGGTGCTGGGCTATACAAGGGGTGAAATATCATACATTCTCCTTGGAGAACTGGGACTGCTCACACTGATCGCCATTCCTTTCGGGTTCATTATCGGATACTGGCTCTGTGCTTATATTGCGCAGGCGCTGGCATCCGATCTTTTCAGGGTGCCGCTGATAATCGAGATGAAAACATATTCGCTCTCATCAGCTGTAATTTTAATATCAGCTTCGGTATCCGGTTTGATAGTGCGTCATAAACTGGATCATCTTGATCTTGTGGAAGTATTAAAAACCAGGGAGTAGATTTATGAATGTCACAGCGCGAAGGAAATTATATATCATCATAATTATTCTGGTTGCAGTTCTTGCGACCTTATATGGTTTTATTCCAAAAGCCGTTGATGTTGATCTTGTTGATGTCTCGCGGGGCCCTCTGCAGGTAACAATCGCAGAAGAGGGGCGGACCCGCCTTAAGGAACGCTATGTAATTTCAGCGCCTGCGTCAGGATATATCCGGCGCGTTGACGCAAAAGTTGGAGACCGGGTGGAAAAGGGGCAGGCTGTTGTCGCTCTGGAACCTCTAAGATCACAGTCTCTCGATCCAAGGAGCCGTGCTGAAGCTGAGGCTGTTGTATCCGCGGCAAAGGCTGCTCTTGAAGCGGCTCGGGAAAAGGAGCGTGCTGCTGCAGCCGAGGCTGATTACGTTGCGAAAAGGTCGGAAAGGATTGCGAAGCTGTATTCAAAAGGGTATGTGGCGAAAGATCAATTTGACCAGACAGAGTCCGAGCTTGAAAAAGCGCGGGCTGCCGGTGACTCTGCGAAGGCCGCGGTTGATGTAGCCCGTTATGAATATGACCGGGCAAGGGCGACTCTTAGGAACTTTAATCCGGTTAACAGAGACGTAAGTAAAAATACAGTTTATATTTCTTCTCCGGTCAGCGGGAATATTTTCAAAATTCATCGTGAAAGCGAAGGCGCAGTTAGCACGGGCGAACCTCTGATGGATATCGGGAACCAGGAAAATCTTGAGGTCATTACCGAAGTACTGTCATCGGATGCGGTTAAAATAAAAAAAGGAACTTCCGTTCTGTTTAAGAGATGGGGTGGCGATAAACCTCTTTCCGGAACGGTAAGAATTGTTGAGCCCGCCGGATTTACAAAGTTTTCAAGCCTTGGCGTGGAGGAGCAGCGGGTTATCGTAATTGCCGATATTGCGTCACCGCCTGAAACATGGCGCGCTCTCGGTGACGGATACAGGCTGGAGTCGCACTTTATTGTATGGGAGGGTCAGGATGTTCTCCAGGTTCCTGCAAGCTCTCTTTTCCGCTCGGGTGAAAAATGGGCGGTTTTTGTCGGCGATAAGGGGAAAGCCAGGCTGCGTATAGTTGAAGTCGGTCAGAGGAACGGTTTGACGGCCGGTATAAAATCCGGAATTAATGCCGGCGAAAAGGTAATTGCCCATCCCGGCGATTTGATAAGTGACGGCACCCGGATCAGGGCAGGGAATTAAAAAATAAGGATTCAAGGAGTCCCGCCATCCGCCAAACAGTGTGGCGGAGCGGGCCTTCGGCAGGTGTCAAGGGTTCGGGTGAAAAAGATTGAAATAATATAAAGAAATCGAATATCGAATATCGGAC
>JAUPLM010000421.1 GCA_030836965.1 Thermodesulfobacteriota bacterium
CAGCGGAAAAGGACCTTGAAAATAATCCGGTAATTTTTCTTACATATAATAATAAACTGCTTCGGTCAAGTAACTTAAACCCGGAAACGTTATAAAGAACCACCCCGGCGCAGGCAGAGGTAAAGTCTCTAATTACTGCCTGACTTCATCTTTGCGAGAGCCGCTTCAATCCTTCTGCCGACTTCTCTCAGATCCGACGCCATCCGGGACGCATTCTGGTAGCGTTTTCCCCGGTCTTTTTCCAGCGCCTTATCTATAATAATCACGAGAGGCTTTACTATTTTAGGATTGATCTGCTTCGGGTCCGGATGTTTCACATTCATTATCTGGTTCATAAGCGCTGCAGGGCTTTCACCGAAGAAGGGAAGCTTTCCGGTTAAGAGCTGAAAAAACATTGTTCCCAGTGAAAATATGTCGGATCTTCCGTCAACTTTCTCTCCGGAGAACTGTTCGGGTGACATATAGTAGGGCGTGCCTTTAACGACGCCGGTCTGTGTCTGGGAAGTTGCCGTTATTCTTGCGATCCCGAAGTCGGTTATTTTGACCACGCCGCTTTTTAGGAGCATTATGTTTGCAGGTTTTATATCCCTGTGCACTATTCCTTTCTGATGCGCATAATCAAGGGCTTCAGCTATGCTTGCAACATAATCAATAACTTTTTGAACCGGAAGAAGGTTTTCTTTTCGGGTATATTTTTCAAGGTCTTCGCCTTCAAGATATTCCATGGCGATATAAGCGAGATTCTGATCATCACCGGCATCGTAGATGGTCACAATGTTAGGATGGGAAAGAGTACCTGCGCTTTCCGCTTCCCTGAAGAATTTCTCTTTCATTTTCTGTACTTCTTCAGGGTTCTGCTCATCGCTGAACCGGAAAGTTTTTATGGCTGTGGTGCGGTTTATTCTTGGATCCATGCCAAGATAAACAATTCCCATCGCTCCTTTTCCGAGCTGTTTCTGTATCTCATATCTCCCGAGCGTGGGTTTGGTTCCGGTGGCTGTGGAAAGAAAACCGTCCGCTGACGGAGCGGCTCCGAGGGTTCCGTCTCCGAAAATCATGGTATCGCTTGCCTGGATCAGCTTCTTCTTCCTTTCCGTGACATCCTTGAATTTACTGTCATGCTCTTCCACGTATTCATAAACCGCAGCGGCTTTGTTGAACTGCCGCTTTCTTTCGTAATCGAGCGCAAGATTATAAAGTATATCCTTCATCTGGTCATCCACCGGAACCCGGCGGAATTTATCGAAGGCCATATCAAGCATACCCTGTCCCTGGAAAGAAATCCCCAGCATGCGGTTGGTTTCAGCGGATTCGCCTTCAATCTTCTCTTTTTTTGTTTCGGTTACGAAATATTTAAGACTTATCACCCCTATGTAGCCCACGGTCAGTTCCAGAACAGGGTATATGACCCGAACCCAGAGGCCGTTGGATACAAAAAAGAAGATGGAAGCTCCTGTAAGGAATATAAGAAGAGTTATGAATGTCATTCCGGCCGTCATTGCCTTCAGCCTCGGTAAGATAAAGGTTATCAGAAGGCCGATCAGAAGGATTGTGATAAGTTCGGCAGCGGAATTCCAGTGCGGCTGCTGGATGAACTTCCTGTTGAGTATTGCCCATATTGTATGGGCGGAAAACTCGCCTACAGACATGGTGGGATCCGTGGGTGTGCTTATCGGGTTCATTAATCCGGATGCCGAAGCACTTACGAGAACGAGCTTGTTTTTGAAAACATTCGGCGGGATTTTATCATTAATCACATCAAAAAATGAAAAATGTTTGAAAGAGCCTCCGGGGCCCTTGAAGTTCACCAGCAGTTCGGATACCGGGGTTGTGGGTATCTTCATAGAACCCAGAGTGACGGTTGAACCCAATTCCGCCGACAATTTTTCTCTTGAAACATTAAGATAAACCGAAGCGAGCTTTAATGTGTAAGAGGGGAAGAAGAGCCTGCGATATTCATAAACAAGCCGTTCTCTTCTTGCTATACCGTCAATATCATTACCGAAATTGATATGACCGATTCCGATTGAAGCCTCAATAAAAGAAGGAAGAGGGAGTATTATTTCATTGGCCTGGTAGTACTGGGCGCCGGCAGGACTTCTGATGTTCTGAATCGAATAAGCCGTAAGAAAATCGTCGGCTTTTTTTGCCTCTCCGCTTCCGGCCACAGATTCCCTGAAAAAAACCGGAAGAACGACCTTCCCGGATTCCCTGATTGCTTCAGCAAGCTTTTTATCGTTATCAAGCCTGTCCATGGTGTTTTGCAGGGCCTGAAGGTATGAAACGCCTTTTTCGCCGGTTTTATCGGAAAAAGTCGCCGTAAAAAGCGCTTCAAGTTCCTTAACCGTTTTTAATCCGGTGCTTTCTTCCGGTTCGCTCAGTATCAGATTGAGCCCTATTACCTTCGGATCTCCCGAATTTATTTTTTTGATGCCGTCTGCGAGAATATAACGGGGCCACGGCCAGCGTCCTATTTTTTCAATCGAATCGTCATCTATATCAACAATTATGATATCGCTTTGTGAACCCGGGTCACCTCTCAACCCAATCATTATATTATAGAGTTTTAAATCGAGGGTGTCGAGAAAGTCCATGCGCACTAAACCTATCCCCAAAAAAAGGACGGTTATTCCAATTCCCATAAAAAGCATCGGATTCTTTTTGAAGATATTCATCGCATTTATCCCCGGACTTTTGGTGATCGGTAAGCAAGTTAAATAAAATTATTTATGAAATTATTCTGCTAAATAGTCTTGCGGAGAGAATTTGTCAAATGGTATCGCATCAAAATTGCTGGGAAAAATGTATTTTACGGCATAACGGCGTATTCTGCAGGATCCTTTAATCCAGCTTCTTTAAAACCTTTTTTTCTTAAAAAGCAGCTGTCACAAAGACCGCATGCCCGGCCATTCTGATCCGGGTCATAACAGCTGTGGGTAAGCGAATAATCAACCCCAAGATTAATGCCTGTTTTAATAATCTGAGACTTTGTCATGCTGATTAAAGGAGTTCTGATCTTTAACCTTTTTTTACCTTCGACGCCTGCTTTTGTCGCAAGATTTGCCATCTGCTCAAATGCGGCAATATATTCGGGTCTGCAGTCGGAGTATCCGCTGAAATCTATCGCATTGACACCGATGAATATATCGAATGAGCGGATAACTTCCGCCCATGCAAGCGCATGGGATAAAAAGATCGTGTTTCTTGCCGGGACATATGTTACGGGTATCTCTCCGGTCATTGAAATAAGAGTTCTTGATTTGGGCACTTCGATATTATCTGTCAAAGCTGAACCACCGATTTTATCAAGATCCAGATTTATAACAAGATGCTTTGTCACTCCGAATACTTCCGCCACTTTTTTTGCTGCGTTCAGTTCATATGAGTGGCGCTGGCCGTAATAAAAACTCAGACTGAACAGCTCAAAGCCTTCGCTTTTTGCTATCGCCATTGCCGTTGTTGAATCGAGGCCCCCGCTTGAAAGAATAACCGCTTTCTTTTCCATTATAGAAATTGTTCCTTTTAAACTCCCCTGTCAATATCCGGCCAGATTATCTTATGCAATTGAATATGAAAACGGACCATCAGCTTATCTTCCAGCAGCCATTCTGCAAGATCTGAAAATTTCATTTTGCCGGGTACGGGAGAGATAAGTATATTCTCCCTCAGAAACCAGCCCGGAATCAGTTTTATAAAATCTTTCGCAAATCCATAATCTTCACGATTGCATATTACAAACTTGATCTGGTCTTTGATGTTAAGTCTGTTAAGGTTATCAGGGATATTTTTTTCAGATTCACCGCTTCCCGGGCATTTAATATCCAGAATTTTAATGCACCTTTCATCAATTCGGCTTATGTCGATTGTTCCGTTTGTTTCCAGTAAAACCTTATAGCCGTTCTCAATAAGATTTGTTATCAAAAACGGCGTTTCCTTCTGGATCAAAGGCTCACCTCCTGTTATTTCCACAAGAGGGCACCGGTAATCCGAAACTCTGTCTGTGATTTCTGTAATGGTAAGGCAGGTACCTTCTTCATAAGCATACTTTGTGTCGCAATAGGAGCACCTGAGATTACACCCTGCAAGCCTGATGAAGGTACACGGCAGTCCGGCATACAGGGATTCACCCTGTATGCTGTTGAATATTTCGTTCACGATAACCGGCATATAATCTTTACTCTGTCTCCTGTCTCTGACTTTTTCCATTATACCAGTAAGGTTACAGATTGCAAACAGCATGAAACGGTCTCTCTATATATTGCCGGGTTATTGACAATCAAGTATAAATAATATTAGTAAGTAATAGAATTATCACCTCTGTTTTTCCGCCCATCAAGTGGGCGCTGATATGGGCTCCGTTTATCGGGGTCGGGATAAAATCAGAACAGTATATTAATATCTGGCCAGAAATACAAAAAAATATTGCCGGGTAACAATAATGAACGGAATCGGATTATTAAAAAATATTGTTAAGGAGTATTCATGGGGATCATATACTGCGATCCCGGCGCTGCTTGGCAAAAAACCGCCATATCATAAACCGCAGGCCGAACTCTGGATGGGAGCTCACCCTTCCGGATCTTCAATGATTAAAACCGAAAACGGATGGGAGAGCCTTTACAGCCTCATAAGACGATATCCTGATGAGATCCTCGGAAAGAGCTGCGCAAAAAAATTCGGAGGTGAACTTCCTTTCCTCTTCAAGGTAATTGCGGCTTCCGAACCCCTTTCCATACAGGCTCATCCTAACCGGACCCTCGCAAAGAAAGGATTCACGAGAGAAAACAGACAGGGTATTTCTCCCGGTTCTTCCATAAGAAACTACAGGGATGATAAGCACAAGCCCGAACTTGTTTGTGCTCTGACCGATTTTAAGGCTTTATGCGGTTTCAGAAAAATACCGGATATTCTTAACCTCTTTAAAAAGGTTTGTCCCGGGAGTCTCGGAAAAGCTATTTACGCACTTGAAAATAATCCGGATTCATCCGGACTGAAAATGTTTATTTCTTGTCTGATGGAGCTGGGTGATGAACGGAAAAAAAAAGTAATTTCGGAAGCCGATAGAAATGTCAGGAGCTTTACCTGTGATGAACCGGCGTTCGGATGTGTCGCCCGGCTTATTGAAAGCCACCCAACCGATATCGGGGTGTTGTCGCCTTTATATCTGAATCTTGTCAGCTTAAGTCCCGGGCAGGCCGTTTTCCTTCCATCCGGACAGCTTCACGCGTACCTGGGAGGAACAGCGCTGGAGCTGATGGCAGATTCCGACAATGTCGTAAGAGGAGGACTTACACAAAAGCATATCGATCCCGTTGAGCTTCTGAAAATCGTGAATTTCAGAAGTCACCGGGTTAATATGATTTTGCCGGTGAAGAACCGGAAAGAGTATGTTTATAAAACATCCGCCAGAGAGTTTACGCTTTCAAAAATCATTATAGACACCTGTAGTACGTATGCCGGCCCTCAAAGAAGAAATGCTGAAATTATATTATGTATAAAAGGAAGAGCTGTCATTACCGGGGCTGAAGGCAACCGGTTAAACTTGTCACGGGGAAAATCAGTTATTGTTCCGGCTTCGGAAAAGTATTACAGAATAGACGGAAATGCGACTTTATACAAGGCGCAAACACCTTTTTGAAGGAGGCTGCATTTATGAATGAGAATATTGTAATATCAAAAGGCGTGCCTTTCAATCTTTCCGACGGTGTTTCATACGCTATCGGCTCTGTGGTCAGCAAAACGCTGCTTAAGAAAAATGTCGGCAATCTTACACTCTTTTCATTTGACCATGGACAGGGCCTCACCGAACACACCTCGCCTTACGATGCCGTGGTCTATATCCTGGACGGCAAGGCGGAGATCCTCATCGGCGGTGAACCTAAAACGGTTACGACCGGAGATATGATCATTATGCCGGCCGGTATTCCTCATGCGCTTAACGCTGTTGAGCGTTTTAAAATGCTGCTTATCATGATTCGC
>JAUPLM010000422.1 GCA_030836965.1 Thermodesulfobacteriota bacterium
GGTGTAGGAGATAAGAAAAGGGGCAAGGGCATCCGCCATAAAGATTGGCGGACCTGCGGCAGGCACAAAGTAGTGATAAGCCGTACATCGAACATCGCACGTCGCTTTTCGATATTCGAAGTCCGATGTCCGACATTCGTCTTTTAATATTCGATATTCGGATTAGCGATCAATCTGTAACTTCCGACCTGCAGCATTCAATTAATATAAAAAGTAAACCGGAATTTTAAATGAAGAATACTACAGACAGTAATAATGAATATATTTTTGAGGGAGAGAGGATTTCAGGCTATAGCGTGAAACGTGTTGTACGGCTTCCTGAAATCAGCTCGTTTTACTATGAGCTTGAACATGCGGCCACAGGTGCCGGGCACATCCACATAGGCAATAATGACAGGGAGAACGCCTTTTGCGTTGCTTTCAAGACCGTGCCTGCCGATTCAACCGGGGTAGCTCATATACTTGAGCACACCGTATTATGCGGCTCCCGGAAATTCCCGGTGCGCGACCCTTTCTTTTCGATGATCAAGAGAAGCCTTAATACTTTTATGAATGCTTTCACCGCGTCCGACTGGACAATGTATCCCTATTCCACGCAGAACAAAAAAGACTTCTATAATCTTATGGATGTCTATCTGGATGCCGCTTTTTTTCCGCTCCTGGACGAGCTTAGTTTCAGGCAGGAGGGGCACCGCCTTGAGCTGGTAGAGGGGGCGGAGAACGGAAAGGAACCGGGTCTCGTTTACAAGGGAATCGTCTATAACGAGATGAAGGGAGCGATGTCCTCCCCCGACCAGGTCCTGTCGCGGGCGGTGTTAAACGCGCTTTATCCTTTGACCACTTACAGCTTTAATTCCGGAGGAGATCCCGCACGGATACCGTCCCTTACCCATGATGATCTTAAAAGGTTTCACGGCAGGCATTATCATCCCAGCAATTCGTTTTTCTACACTTACGGAAATATCCCTTTGCGGGAGAGTCTTTCTTTCGTAGAGGAAAAGGTATTGAGTAAATTTGAAAGAACCGATCCCGGGACTGAAGTGCCTCTTCATCCACGGTGGAGCGAACCGAAAAGAACCCGGTATTACTATCCGCTGGCAAAAAATGAGGATCCTCTCAAGAAAAACCAGGTCTGCATAGCGTGGCTGACTGCGGACATAAACAATATTTTCGAGGTGCTTGTGCTGGTGCTCCTGGAGCACATTCTCCTCGGGAATGCGTCTTCACCTTTGCGCAAAGCGCTCATAGATTCCGGACTCGGCTCATCCCTTTGCGATTCGTCCGGATATGATCCCGGAAACAGGGATACGATGTTTGTCTGCGGCCTGAAGGATGTCAGGGAATCGGATGCGGAAGCGATTGAAAAGCTGGTCTTTGAAACGCTGTCGGAGCTGGCAGGCAAGGGGATAGATAAAGAACTTATAGAATCGGCAATTCACCAGATAGAGTTCCACCGGAAGGAAATTACAAATACACCGTATCCGTACGGAATAAAACTGATGCTCTCATTTGCGGGAAGCAGGCTTCACGGAGGGGATCCGTCGAGGATACTCAATCTTGATGAAGATCTGAAAAGGCTCAGGGAGGAATTATCGAAAGGGCCGCTTTTTGAAAACAGGATAAGAGAGTATTTCATAGGCAATCCGCACAGGGTGCTTTTAACGCTTTCTCCGGATCATGATATGGGGGAGAAGGAAAGCAGGCGGGTCGCGGAAGAGCTTGAGAAGATAAAGGCCGGTTTAAGTAAAATCGATATTGAGAAAATCAGAACTGACGCAAAGAGCCTTGAAGCCCTCCAGGGTAAAAAGGAGGATCTCTCCTGCCTTCCGACCCTTCAGCTCTCGGATATACCGCCTTCCGTCGAGGATGTTAAGGAGACCGCTTCATACGGAGCTCTTCCGGTTTCATGTTATGAGCAGCCAACGGGCGGGATTTTCTACTTTGCCTCGGCAGCCGGGACCGGATTAACAGATGAGAGGCTGATTCCTCTCATTCCCTTTTTCTGTTTCGCCTTTTCCAGGACGGGAACCGCCGTAAGAAATTATTCTGAGATGGCAAAGCGCATCGATGCGTATACCGGCGGAATAGGCCTCTCCGCTAACGCAAGAACAGGGTTTGGCATATCCGGCTCCTGCGTTCCGTTTGTCTCCTTTAACGGGAAATGTCTTACCAGAAATGTCGACATGATGTTCGACATAATCAAAGAGCTTCTCTTCAGACACGATTATTCAGACCTTCCGCGTTTGAAAAATCTTCTTCTTGAATACAGAGCCGGACTCGAATCGATGGTTGTGCCGGGCGGTCACAGGCTGGCCATTTCCCTCGCCTCCCGGAATTTTTCAAACACATCGGCGTTGAATGAAAAATGGAACGGGATTCATCAGCTTCTTTTCATAAAAAAACTTACCGAAGATCTTTCCGGCGAAAAACTGAAATTGATAGCGGATGACCTGGCCGGGATAGCTTCCGGAATCATGACGGGAAATAATTTCAAAACAGCGGTCATTGGCGACGGGCAAGCTCTGTCCTCCGCGCTTCCGCATGCTCTTTCACTCAGTACGGAGCTTAGGGAAGGCACCGGCGACTCATATTCTTTAAGCGGCCTCTCAACCGGCAAAGATATGCCGAATGAGGGTTGGAGCACCTCATCGGCCGTTTCCTTTGTAGCATGCGTTTTTAACGCCGTACGAATGGAGCATGAGGATGCTCCCGCGCTTGCCGTTACCGGGAAGCTGCTTAAGTCCATGTACCTCCACCGTGAGATCCGTGAAAAGGGAGGCGCATACGGCGGGTATTCAATTTACAGTCCTGAAGACGGACTCTTCTCCTATGCTTCCTACAGAGATCCGCATATAATCAACACGCTCAGGGTATACAGGGCGGTTCCGGCATTTATCAGGTCGGGAAAATTTTCCGATGAAGATGTCAAAGAGGCTGTCCTGCAGGTATGCGCCGAAACCGATAAGCCTGATCCTCCGGGTCCCGCGGCAAGAAAGGCGTTTTACCGGAAAATCGTATCTCTTTCGGATGAGCTGAGGGCGCGTTATAAGAGCGGTGTGCTTGCAGTTACACGGGAAAAAGTGATCAAAACGGCGGAAAAGTATTTTGGTGATATGGAGAAAAACTGCGGAGTAGCGGTTATATCGGGTGAAGAGCAGCTTGAATCGGCAAACGAACAGCTTGGAAATTCGGCCCTGAAATTATATAAAATCTGAAACAGGTATGCTAAGTGAAGGGCGAAAAGCCGCAAGGAGCGAGGCAGCGGGCGCAAAGTATGAGAAAAGCGCTCCCCGCCGGGCGCAGAACATGACAGAAGGAGGTTTAAATGAACATTGATGACATCAGGACTTTGGCGGTAATAGGCGCGGGTGATATGGGGCACGGTATTGCCGAAGTCGCTCTCATCGCCGGATATAAGGTCTACCTGCGGGATATCAACCATGAATTTGTAAACCGGGGAGTCACCCGCATTCATCAGAGTCTGGAAAAACTCGTTTCAAAAGGAAAAATTCCGAAAGAACATCATAATAAAATATACAGGGAGCTTCTTGTTCCCTGCGTGGATATCGGTGAAGCCGTCGGAAAAGCGGATCTTGTGATTGAAGCAATTCCCGAGATAATGGATTTAAAAAAAGAAACCTTTCGGGAGATGGATAAATCCGCGCCAGCCCGCACCCTGTTTGCATCCAACACTTCGACCATGAAAATCACTGAAATCGCGTCGGTTACCGGGCGGCAGGGGAAGGTTATGGGCCTTCATTATTTTAATCCCGCCGTGCTCATGAAGCTGGTGGAGGTTATAAAGGGAGAGCAAACGTCGGAAGAGACGATGCAGATCGGTTACGATTTCGTATTAAAGAATGATAAAGTTCCGGTACGTGTCAAAAAGGATGTGCCCGGTTTTATTGTTAACCGTGTTCAGGCGCCTGCGGGTGTGCTGCTTAACTGCATCCTGGATGAAAAAATCGCCGGGCCTGAAGAGGTTGACGCCGTCATGCGCAAACTTGGAATGCCCATGGGACCGTTTGAAACAATGGACTACACCGGTCTTGATATTTATGTTCACGGCAGTAATTATTTTGCCAAAGAGGTTCATCCGGATTTCAGTTCCGGTAAAACCATAGCGGCAATGGTTAAGGCCGGGAATCTGGGGAAAAAATCGGGCAGGGGGTTGTTCGACTGGTCAAAAGGCCGGCCTAACATCGAATTGTCTAAAGCGACGGAGAAGTTTGATCCGCTCGACCTTCTGGCCGTGAATGCCAATGAGGCAACCAAAATTGTGGCTATGGGCGTCTGCTCGCTGGAAGATATTGATACCGCTATCATAAATGCCACAGGAAATCCATTCGGACTGATAGCCATGATAAAGGGTATAGGTCCAGGCGAGCTTGCAAAGAGACTGGACAGACTGGCGGATAGATTCAGCAAGGAGATTTTCAGGCCGACTGAAATGATTATAAGCTGTGGATATAAATAAATGCGGCAGGGGGTGTATATAATTTCATTGACTTTATTTAAAGAAATGGATGATAATAAAATTTTGGGTTAC
>JAUPLM010000423.1 GCA_030836965.1 Thermodesulfobacteriota bacterium
CCTGTCACTGTCTTCACGGGCCACCCGTATTGAAACCGAGTCACCGAACAAAACTACAGACGCTTCTTTCTTCGATCCGATAAACCGGCTTATTTCCTTTAACGGCTTACTCTCCGTAAAAAATGTCTTACTGAATATATTGCCGAATATATTACCAAGCATACGCCACTCTGTCACAAGATCTGAAACTTGTATTGAAATCCACACTCTTTTCTTATCATGAAGTAACCGGAACTGAACTTTTTTTCATCCTGACATCTTCTTTTGAATACTCCGTTGCATCTTTTTTCTGCAAATCCGCGGTAATCTTCATGTCGTGATTTTGCACCTCTTTATTTTGCAGCTCCTTATTTTGCCGCCACTGGACAATTGAGTTGGCATAATAGGATAAAATGTCAAGCATATCAGGATCAGCCTTCAGATGCCCGTCATGCTGAATTATCATTTTTCTGATCTTCAACATGTTAATCGCGCTGTTTATCGTCTCTTCCCGGCTTTTATCCGGAACATTCACTGTTGCGCCATTTCTCTTCAGGTCTTCCATTAAATTATATATCTGAGCTTTAAGATCAAATTCCGTCATCCATTTATTCCGGTTTTCAATCAGAACAAAAGCCGCAAGCGGCACAGGCAGAACAGGAATAATGGCCTTTATCGAGTCGAGCAGCCTGTATGATAGCTTTTCGACCTCCGGGAACCTTGTTTCGCGGTCCATGGAGCTGAAATTTATACCGTTTTCCAGGCAGTACCTGCCGACCGATATGTGGTGCCCGAAATTGACGCAAGCGAACCCGAACCGTTCCCATTTATTCCGGACCATTAAGGAGAGGTTGTTTGATATAAAGCCCGCCACGGTTTTAAAAATAAACCACCCGCTTCTCTTCTCCGGGTGCGGCTTGATCTCATGAAGAAGGCTGCGGTCCTCAAGCGTCCTGTCATAATTTATGCCGACAGGTATAAATACTATGTCCCTGTCCCTGCCGGGTTCAAAACCCCGCAGCATATAGTCGAGAAGGCCCAGCTTGGGCGGCCTTAAGCAGCCGTCACGGGTCAGTCCGCCTTCAATAAAGACGGCCTGGCACACCCCTTCCTTTGTCGCCATATGGATATACCTCTCCAGCACCTGGCGGTACAACCGGTTTCCCGAATTTCTCCTCACAAAAAACGCACCCATGTATTTTATCAGCATCTGAAGCGGCCAGATCCTGGCCCATTCGCCAACGGCATACGAGAGGGTCGTGCGCTCTGCGGCAAGAAACGCCACGAGAACATAATCCATGTTGCTGCGGTGGTTCATGACAAATACCACCGTCGAATTCGGATCAACCTTCGCAAGGTCTTCATTATCCACATAACCGACCCTCACCCGGTAAAGGAGGCGCGCGACCTTCTTTGCCACCCAGTAGCCGATTCTGAAATAAAGATACGCGTTAAACGACGGCACTATCTCCTTTGCGTATGCGATAACCTTTGCCTGGGCCACCTCACGGGGCATCTTTTTCTCCTGGGCAAACGCCTGAACTGCCTCGATCACTTTCGGGTCATATACGAGCCGGTCGATCAGCACCTGTCTTTTTGTAAGCTGGAAAGGCCTGATCTCTATGTCAAGCCGGGTGCTGATTTCATCAATGACACGGCTTATCCTGCGCCGGATAAACCAGCGTGTGCTGGGGATCAGAACCCTGTCAAGAACAGCCGCAAAAGTCACTATGATCAGTAAAACAAACAACCAGACAGGTATCGCGATATGTCCGTCCATTTTTCCACCTCACATGTTTTTGGCTTCCAACAAATCCATAAAGTCAGATGAACTGATTGGAAGTCATATGCGAACGGATTTGAGATTTTTGGGAAACAGATTTTTAAATTACTTAAGCGTTAAAAATCGCAAGGCTTTGAGGGCGTCAGCCCCAACCTTCTTGCGATTTAGCGAAGTGATTTAAAAATCCCCAAAAAGCTCATTAAGAGAGCATATTCAGACTTCCAAAAAGTTCTCGGATACAGATTGTCGTGTGAAGCAGCATAAAATTACTCTACGGAGCCGTTAAGGAGCAGACACCCTTCACATGATAATACGCGGTGAAATCCTGCCACGAAACAAATCCCATCTCAACGCTCACATACCACGCGGAAGTAAACGATCTTCTGTCACTGCTCCAGAGCCATTTCTGATTCCGGTCAAAAACAGGCTCTATGCAGTACTCATCCCCGTGAGGCGTTCGCACAAGAAGCGACATGAGTTCGTCTATCGTGGGAAGCCTCCAATCGGTGCGCCCGCCTGAACCGCTTTCATTCAGCTTATCTATATAAGCGCGCGCCTTTTCCCACGTCATCGGATATTCCGATCCGGATTGCTGCCATAAAAGTCCTGTAGCCCTGTCGGCAACCGTTCCTTCCGCGGCAACCGTAAAATCGTTTTCAACGTAAGATGAGGGTCTCCATAAAATATCCACCCCTAATATTTCCGAACTCTTCCGGACGCCTGTTTTAATACCTGAACTTCTCAGCTTAACTCTCTTTAGTCCGCCTTTATTTCCCGGGAAAGTCTTCTCCGGCAGGCCGCAGATCATATCATTTTTTCTTTTCCACCCGTCATACACTTCTTCAAGATTTTCACGCATCGCTTTCGCGCTCTCAAACCGGGCTTCGGGTTTGCGGGCGGTTGCCTTACTGATAAAGAAATCCCACGATTCATCAAGATCCGGATTGTATTTTCCGGGCGGTTCATATCTTTCAGCGGAAAGTCTTCCAGTAAGCATGCGGTATATCGTTATTCCCGCTGCATAAAGATCCGCGCTGAAATCGGCTTTGTCGGGATCTCTTTCCTGTTCCGGCGCAGCATACCAGGGCGAACCCACCTTAAGCCCCGGGGGACCTTCAAAAGACTCGCCCCGCAGCCTGGAAAGCCCGAAGTCGCTGATCTTTATACTATCCTGTTCCGTAACGAGCATATTAAACGGCTTGATATCCCTGTGAATGATTCCGGCATGGTGAAGGCAGGAAAGTCCCTCCAGTATCTGCCGGGTATAATGGACCGCCTTGTCGATCCTTATTATACGCGAAGGAATTTCAGCCTGATAACTTTCCCCTATCATGCTGCCGAGATTATTACAGAAATAATCCATTACATAATAAGGCCTGCCGTCCGATTCCCCGAAATCCCATATTTCAACGATATTGGGATGTCTCAGATTCGCCATCGTGACAGCCTCTGAAATAAAAAGCTTTTTAATCTTTTCGGCGCCGATGAGGCTTACAAGAAACGGATTCGGTTCGAGAAGTTTAAGCGCGGCGATTTTCCCGATCACCGGGAGTTTCACCTTGAAGACTTTACCCATCCCGCCTATTCCGAGAAGACCGCATATTTCGAATCTGTCTATCTTATTCATTCAGCGTAACCCCAAAACTCACAGAAGCCTCCTTGCATTAAATGCGGGAAGGCCGGCTTTAATTATTTTGTTTACGGCTGAATCGATATCATAAGGAACATATTTTATTTCAATTGAGTCTTCAGACGTATCCCATATCAGGTACTTGGCATGATTATCGCCGTCTCTCGGCTGTCCGACGCTTCCGGCATTTATTATATAACGATTATCACTGCAAAGTTTTGTCAGGCCCTTTCTCAAACGCGAGCAGTGAACCGCTTTACTGTTATATTCGATAAATTCAAAACCGTGAGTATGACCTGCAAAACAGAGCCTTTCACCGTATTTTCCAAAAGCTTCGCATATCCCTTCCTCATCAGGTTCAAACATGTAAACAGTCGGTGAGTCAGGCGGAAAACCGTGTACAAAGCGGGAACCGTAAAATATCAGGCTGGTTTCAAGCTTGTTTACAAATTCAAGGGATTCTTCCGACAGCATCTCCATGTTCATCAGCAAAGACTTTTTAGCAGTCGGATTAAGAAGATCCAGGTATTCTTTTCTGACCACACACAGCTCATGGTTTCCCATAACTGTAGGGATATTCCGTTCGCGGATCATTCTGATGGATTCATTCGGTTCGGGGCCATAACCGATTACATCGCCCAGGCAAATCATGCCGTCAGCACCGGATGTATCGGCATCGGCCAGAACGCTTGTAAAGGCATCCGTATTGCTGTGAATATCCGAAATAACCGCAAGTCTCATAAGAGTATATTCCGCAATGAAAAAA
>JAUPLM010000424.1 GCA_030836965.1 Thermodesulfobacteriota bacterium
CGGACTTTGATATTCAGCTCTCAGATTTAAGCTCCCTTATCTTTGAAATATCCTGCTCTTTTCCAAGCAGAATAAGAACATCGCTGTCTTTAATCAGAAAACCTGCAGGAGGAACCAGCACAAAGTTTTCAGGAACAAGCTCTTTGATGGCTATCACAAAAACATTGTATCTTGCCTTGAGATCCAGATCTTTCAGCGTCTTTCCAATAAATGCTCGCGGTGGATCAACCTGGAGAAGATTATAATCTTCTGCAAGCGGGATAAAATCGAGTATGTTGGGTGTGGAGAGTCCTCTCGCTATTCTCACGGCCATAGCCATTTCAGGCCGGATGATTTCGGTTGCCCCGATTTTTTTCAGTATTTTTGCATGGTCATCATCCAATGCCTTTGCCAGTATTTTTTTGACCCCTATTTCCTGGAGGTAAAGACAGACGAGAATACTGTTGCTGATTCTGGAGCCCGCGCTCAGCACTACGCTGTCCATAGTTTCAAGTCCAAGCGCTTTAAGCTTCTCTTTGTCGGTTGCATCCATGACGATCGCTTCGGTGCAGTAAGGATCTATTTCCTGTATGCGGTTTCTGTCCTGGTCTATAGCGATTACTTCATTCCCGTCTTCAAAAAGAGCTTTTGCGACGTGGAATCCGAATTTCCCGAGACCTATTACTGCGAATCTTTTCATTTTTATCTCCTTTAACCGACCATGAGATTCTCTTCGGCATACTCAATTCCCATCGGCGCTTCGGCCGATGTTATTACGTATGAAAATGTAAGTACGCCAACCCTTCCTATCAGCATGGTTATTATCAAAAGGAATTTTCCAAGACTGTTGATTACCGTGGTTGCCCCCATCGAGAGACCCACCGTTCCGAAAGCCGATACCACTTCAAAAAGGTAAGAAATAAAACGGTCCGCGTTTTGAATCTCCTTATGTCCGAAGTGGTCCGACATGAGAAGAAGAAAAAAAACAAGTATGACAAAGGTTATTGAAAGCAGAACTATTGAGACGCTCTTCGAAACGCTCTCCTTTCCAAGGCTTTTCTTAAACACGTTAACAGAGGTGTTTCCCCTGATCCGGTTTTTTACCAGTGTAAAAAGAACAAAAAAGGTTGTTGTTTTTATCCCTCCGCCGCATGAGCCGGGGGATGCTCCTATGAACATGAGAAGAACAAGAAGGGATGCCGCGCTTTCGCTCAATAACGAAAGATCGACGGTGTTGAATCCGGCGGTTCGGCTTGTGATTGATTGAAAGAAGGATGCGAGAATGGTACCTGTAACGGGCAATCCTTTAAGAGAGTTGTCCGGCTCCATTAAATAGAAAAGGAGAGTTCCGGAAACAATAAGGATAACGGTGGTTATCAGAACCGCTTTTGTCTGAACCGATATCTTGACTCTTTTCCCTCTTTTTTTAACGGCAAGGTTGTAAATTTCAAATACAACAGGGAAGCCTATTCCGCCCAGCACGATAAGTCCGCAGATCGTGAAATTCAAAAGATAAGAGCCCGTGTAATTCATCATGTTGTTGTTAAAAAGGGCGAATCCGGCATTGCAGAAAGCTGAGACGGAGTGAAAAACAGCCATATAGAGAGCCTTTACCGCCGGGAATTCCCTGTTCCAGTGAAAAAAGAGAAGAAGAGCTCCGGTTCCTTCGACAAGAAAGGTAAAGATGAATATGGATTTTATAAGCCGGTATATATCTTTCCTCGGGGTATGAGCGAATGTCTCCTGCATCGCCATTCTCTGCCTGAATGATACTATTTTCCCCAGGAACTGGAACAAAACGACCGAAACGGTCATTATGCCGAGACCGCCCAGCTGGATCAGAATAAGGATGATGATCTGCCCGAAAAACGTAAAATAAGCGCCTGTATCGAGAACAGTAAGGCCTGTGACGCATACGGCGGAGGTTGAGGTAAAGAGGGCGTCAATAAAAGAGATATCACCGGATGTTGTCGAGAAAGGAAGCATGAGCATAACCGCGCCGGTAAGCATTGCGGCTATAAAGCTGAACAGAAGAAAAGAAGCCGGACTCAATCTCCTTAATCTGTTTAGTATGCGATTGCTCATAAAGGATATATAAGATGTATAAGCGTGAAAGGTGAACAGCAATAATGATATGTGTGGTCGGGACGACTGGATTTGAACCAGCGACCCCAGCGTCCCGAACGCTGTGCTCTACCAGGCTGAGCCACGTCCCGACTTACAGGCTGTCCTATTTATTCCAGTATTATCTTGTTGTCAATAGACTTTGTTTCTTTGCCGTTCCTGGTTTCCGGTTTACGGTTTTTGGTTGTTTGACGCTTGACCCTTTGCCGAAGGCCCGCCAGCGGAACGTCCGCCAATCAGTTTGGCGGATATGGCGGGACCCCCTGAACTCCCGGATCCTTTTATTTCTTTCCGCTTTTCAATGGATTTTTAATCAGAATCGTTTCATCTCTACCAGGTCCTACCGAAACGATATTAATTGGTATTTCAGTTAGTTTTTCAATCTTTTTTAAATAATTTCTTGTTGTTTTCGGAAGCTCTTTAAGGCTTCGTATTCCGGATATATCGTCATCCCATCCGGGCATCTCTTCGTAAACGGGTTTGCATGCGTATAGCATCTTGAGTGAAGCCGGAAAATCTCTTATTAATTTTCCGTTATATTCATAACCTGTGCATATCTTAAGAGTTTTAATTCCTCCGAGGACATCGAGTTTAGTTATGGCAAGCCCGGTCAAGCTGTTTAATCTTGCCGCATTTCGCAGAAGAACAGTATCAATCCATCCGCATCTTCTCTTTCTTCCCGTAGTAGCGCCGAATTCGGCTC
>JAUPLM010000425.1 GCA_030836965.1 Thermodesulfobacteriota bacterium
TTCCGGAGCAACGGTGTAGCCAAGATCAATTGCCCTGCGGCAATGCTCAACAGCTTTGTCGAACTGGCCGTTTTCCATATAGGCTATTGCAAGGTTATTGTGGGCAACCGCAAAATTTGGCTCAATTTCAATGGCCTTCAGGTTTGCTTCGATGCTTTCAACAACAAGATCTTTCATCAGGTAGGCATTTGCAAGAGTGGTATATGCCTGCAAAAAGGTTGAATTATATGCAATAGCCTTTTTTAATGCGGCAATTGCTTCATCAAGGTTTCCTTTCTGAAGATGAATAAAACCGATGTTGCCGTAACCCTCGGAAAAACCGGCCCTTGAATGAATGGCCTGCGTGTTGTAATATAAACAGCCGTCAAGATCTCCGCGCTGAAGGCAGAGACCTCCAAGTTGAACATATGCTTCAGCAAGGCTGGGGCTGCAACTAATTGCTTCCTGAAGCTCTTTCTCGGCTTCATCAAATTGTTTTAGTCCGATCAGAGCTACGGCCAGATTATAATGGGATGTGCCGCAATCCGGATTTGATGCAATCCCGGCCCGTTGCTGAGCTATGTATTCCTCTACATTTTTTGCCTTTTCCATAATTATATCCTTGAGCTTTTTTTATTAGTAAGTTAGAAATTATTTCCCGGTTGTTTCTACCCATCACAAGGGATACTGAAAAGAGTGGAAGGAAATAATTTCGGAAACTTGCTTATTCCGTTTATTGGAGTTAGGAGTTATTATGCGGACGCGGGGTTGTCAAGTAAAAATACAAACGGCATGTGAAGAGAGAATTCTTATATCCGTTTATTATCTTCTTTCAAATTAAAAATTTTTTTATTGACATATCAACAGCTGTTTTCTACCGTTTTTATTAAATTTTTTGGTTCAGTTTATTGCATGACAATTAACAGATAAAAAAGGGGGTTTTATGATTACCGGAAGCTTTACCGCCCTTGTTACACCGTTTAATAATGATTCTGTAGATTATAGCGGACTTTCTTCTCTGGTTGATTTCCAGATTGCGAATGGAATAAACGGGATACTGGCAGTTGGGACTACAGGTGAGAGCCCAACCCTTACATGGGATGAACACAATAAGGTCATAGAAAACGTATCAAGAAAGTCCAAAGGCAGATGCTTGTGTATCGCCGGAACGGGGAGCAACAATACAAAAGAAGCTCTTGCTGCAACAAATCATGCAGCAAATATAGGAGTTGATGCTGTATTGCTTGTAGACCCATATTACAATGGGCCAAGCTCTCTTGAAATACGAAAAGAGTATATAGGTCCCGTGGCTTCGGCTTTTCCTGATGTACAGATTATACCATATGTGATTCCGGGAAGAACCGGAACTCAGTTATTGCCGGAAGATCTGGCTTTTCTGTACAAGGAGTTCGGAAATGTAGATACAGTGAAAGAAGCGACCGGCAACATAGATAATATGAAGCATACACGAAAGTGTTGCGGGCCCCGTTATACAATTCTTTCGGGCGATGATGGCTTAACCTATGAAATGATGACAAATCCAGATATTAAAGCCGGGGGAGTTATATCTGTTATTTCAAACATTTCACCTAAAGCTGTAACTGAAATGATAAAAGCTCTTGAGCGGGGTGATATTGCTGAGGCAAAAAAATACAAAACGGCGCTTGATCCTTTATTTGAGCTTGTTACGGTTAAAACCAAAGAAAAGACTCCTTACGGAGAAGTCATATTCCGGGCAAGAAACCCGCTTGCTGTAAAAGCAATCATGTCGATTCTTGGAATGCCTTCAGGAGGGTGCAGGAAACCACTTGGAAAATTGACGAAAAACGGACTCGAAAAGATTGTAGAATCATTACGGAATGTGCAAAGTAATAATCCTGAGGTATTCAAGCCGGTCGAAGACTTTTTTGGTGTGAATATTAATAACCGGTTGAAAAACTCTTCAATCATGGATTCGCTTTGTTACCAAAGCTATTAGATGCTATTAGGAAAGTTATGATATATTTTTGGACAACTGCGTAGTCATGACGGCGGTCGTTTTTTATTGGCGACCGCCGTAAGTTTATTCCTTTTTTTTCCGTTGGGCGACCGCTTCTTCATTGATTTTTAAAGAAGCGTCTTTAAACAGTACCGAATTAAGCCATCTGAAACCTAATTCAATCAGCGCAACATCATCACTTTTAATTTTTTCAAGAGTTAATTCATCTATATTGTAGAGAGTCAGAAATGAGCTTTCGAAAATAAAGCGTCTGAATTTTTCAGAATCATAACTTGCTGTAAAAAACATTTTTTTGCTCTTTTCCGTAAGCTTGATGTTTTGCGGGAATGACCGTTTTTTAACAATGAGATCTGTCCATCCGGCGTTAATTTCGTCATGTATATCAACACCCTGGTCGGCACGCCATTCCCTGATTGTCCAGATTTTATCCTCCTCGAAGCCTAGGCAATGGGGTTCATTCACGAAAAAATAAAAATCCTTTGCATCCGATCCTTCTTTGTATGTAAGGGCCGCTACTCCGACAGGATAATATCTGCACGCAGTAGGTCTGTCTGAGTAAACAAGACATCCATCATCCCTTACAAAAGGACAGGATTTTAATTCATCATCCAGAAGTTTCAATGTTACGACAGGTAAATCAGTTTTTTCAAGAAGCTGTGGTTCCGTATAAATGGTTAAAAAATCTTCTGAAGAAAGAGAAAGACAGTTTTTAAGCCTTATTATGTCATAAGGTGTTAAGATAATATTTATATTTCTGCAGCATTTGGTAAAACACTTGACACCTTTATGGCATTTGAACTTAAACTCGCTGTCGAGGCTGTATTTTACGGGGTCGATATGCGCCATTTTATCATTTGCATTCATCTATGTTTCAGTTTCCTTTTTCATTTTTTCCTTCGCAAAAAGCGGACACGAATTTTTTCAGATTAACCCCTGTTTTTTATGGATCATCAAAAGGGTTTCCTTAACTATCTTTATACAACCGGCCTGTCAAGGAGTTTGGCGCTGTTTGCTTTTAACAAACCCGGCAAAATTAATCTTGATTTAGAATCATAATCATGCTGTATCGGTATAATGAAGATATTGATAAATTATATGTAGTTGAAAAAGAATCATAAAAATTATATCGTAAGTGAATAGTTTATAGATATACATAACAGCTCCATGGAGGTTAAAATGCGGATTACAATTAAAAAGGCTGACAGATTAAAGCCGCTTCCGGACGGATCTTCCCTCGGCTTTGGAACAATATTTACCGATCACATGTTTAACATGGATTATAATCCTGAAAAAGGGTGGCATAATCCCAGAATAGAGCCATACGCGCCTATTATAATGGATCCGGCGACCATGGTTCTTCATTATGGACAGGCTGTATTTGAAGGATTGAAAGCATATCGGACAAAAAATGGTTCTATACAACTATTTCGGCCGGGAGAAAATTTTAAGCGACTGAATCGCTCCTGCCGGCTCCTTTGCATACCCGAGCTTGATGAATATTTTCTTCTCGATGCCCTTAAACAACTTATAGCTGTTGAAAAAAACTGGGTGCCGGCTGCTCCCGAAGCTTCTTTGTATATAAGACCTACTGTGATTGCCATGGACCCTTTCCTTGGAGTGCGTGCATCCAATACATACCGTTTTTATATCATTCTTTCTCCTGTTGGGGCTTATTATGCAGCGGGGTTTAATCCTGTTAAAATACTGGTGACTAAAGAGCATGTCCGCGCCGTACGCGGTGGAGTGGGCGAAGCCAAAACACCTGGAAATTATGCTGCAAGTCTTTATGCGGGCGCAAGGGCTCATGCTTTAGGCTATACGCAGGTTCTATGGCTGGATGGAGTCGAACAAAAATACATTGAAGAAGTAGGTGCGATGAATATCTTCTTCGTAATTGGCGATGAAATTATCACGCCAGCCTTAAACGGAAGCATTCTTCACGGGATTACAAGAGATTCAGTGATAGCTCTTGCGAGAGAGTGGAAATATAAAATTACAGAGCGGAAAATAAGTATCGATGAGGTTATGAATGCTCATGCATCAGGAAATCTTAAGGAAGTTTTTGGCGCAGGGACAGCAGCAGTAATTTCACCGGTCGGAGAACTCCGGTATGGAGACAAGGTTATTGCTGTTACAGATGGAAAAGTGGGGCCGATGGCGGGCAAATTATTTAAAGCTTTAACAGACATTCAATATGGGCGAGAAAAAGATACTTTGGGATGGGTCGAGGAGGTTAATATATAGGTTACATTTGATTATAATTCGGGAGAAAAACATTGAAAAACCCTGATGCCGTAAAGCATGTTCCGGCGATTATTGCCAAAATGGAACGTGAAAATCTACCTTCAGTAGTTATTGATAATTTCTTATATTATTATAATAAAGTTATCAGCGGTGAAACGGGAATTATTTATGATAATGATATAGAATGCGTAAGAGTAAATGAAATTGATGATATAAAAGACCTGTCTGAGTATTATGATGCAGGGAAAAAAGTAATAAAGAATTCCATCAGAATAGTTTTAAACGGCGGCCTCGGCACAAGCATGGGGTTAAGAAAAGCCAAATCTCTAATTGAAGCCAGAAACGGGAAAACGTTCCTTGATATAATTGTGAGACAGACTGAAAGAAGTAATGTCAAGCTTGCTTTAATGAACAGCTTTAAGACGCATAACGACACAATTGAAGCTCTTCGGGAAATGAAATTACCGGGGTTTCCTGTATTATTTCTTCAGCATAAATATCCCAAGATTCTGCGGGAAGGATTTGGTCCCGCGGTCTGGCCGGAAAACAATGAATTGGAATGGAATCCGCCCGGGCATGGAGAAATATATACAGCGCTGCATACATCGGGAATGCTTGATAAGCTCCTGGCTGAAGGGATAACCTATGCTTTCATATCAAATGCGGATAATTTGGGCGCCACTCTGGATGAGTCTCTTCTGGGTTATTTTGCAGAAATAGGATTTCCCTTTTTAATGGAGGTTGCCGAAAGAACTCCGTCTGATTTAAAAGGCGGGCATATAGCGAGGCACAAGAACGGACGTCTTATTTTACGCGAGGCGGCCCAATGCCCAGTTAATGAACTTGATGCTTTCAGGGATACAAGCTGCTACAGATTTTTCAATACTAACAATATCTGGATTAACCTTGCCTATTTAAAGGAGCTTGTTAAAAAACGCGGATCGGTTCACCTGCCTTTGATTCTGAATCCGAAGACAATGGATCCAAGGGACGAAGGAAGTCCAAGAGTTTATCATATAGAAACAGCAATGGGAGCAGCTATTGCTCTTTTTGACGGGGCTACTGCGGTAAAAGTCCCTAGAACCAGATTTTTTCCGGTGAAAAAATGCAGCGACCTGCTTGCAGTCCGTTCGGATTGCTATATGATTAAAAACGAAAAGCTGGTTCTTAATCCGGAAAGAAAATATCAGGCAATACGCATAAATCTCGATAACAGGTTTTACGGCAGGATCGATCAATTTAATGAAAGATTCAAAGATGGCATTCCTTCTCTGGTAAACTGTGAAGCTCTGACAATATACGGGGATGTTTTTTTTGAAAAGAATATCAGAATTGAAGGAAATATTGTTATTGCAAACAGAGGAAACTCCCGGGCAATAATAAAGAAAAATACGGTTATAGACAGCGACATAACATTTTAGATATATATAACAGGGTTTATCTTTTTTTCACGATGTATTCCACTGTAACAGTATCGCTTGAACCGGGAGCAGTTTTTATTGAAGGACTCAGCGCAAGTTTGACGGTTATTGCATCGGAAGAGTAGATATTGTCGAGATAAACTTTTTCCGTATATACGGTCGAAATCCTGTCTAAAATACGGCTTCCCCCGATCAGCACAACTCTGGATGGATTGATTTTCACTTTTTCCATTAATAAATGTTTGGGCAATTTGCCTGTCCACTCAACCTGAATTGGCACTTCCTTAACAACTGGAATTCCAAGAGTAACATCGACAATTGGAGGGGTAACCTTTTTCAGAAATATTCCGGGAGGAAGAGATACATTTTCATCTGTTATTACAAAACTGTTTTTTCCGACGGACGCCTTGCCAAGATCTATTTTGACTTTGACCTGTTCAGGACGCATTGATTTTATCAGAGATCCTGAACCGCTCAGATTAAGGGTGACCGAATTAACTGAAGTGTCGATTATTTCCACCTCGGAATTTCTATTCATGTATTCAACGGATGTTTCCACGTTGACCAGGGTTTCCAGTCCCCGTGAAAAACTGAACCAGACCCCGACAATAAACATGAAGGAAACGAGAGCGGCAGCGGATATTCTGAAAGTTTCTTTACGCTGATCATGTCTTAACATGGATCTGTCACCGAGATGTTCCTGCAATTGGCGTTCGAGCTCTTTTCTGTTATTTACCGGGTATATTATGGAATTCCTTGCCACAGAGACGGTTCCTCTTTCTTCGGAAACCACAACAACCATTGCGTCGGTAGACTCAGCCAGCCCAAGAGCCGCCCGGTGTCGTGTTCCATAGTAGGAAGGAAGATCATTCTTATGGGAAAGAGGAAGAATACATGCTACTTCAGTTATTTTATCTTTGTGTATTATTGCGGCCCCATCGTGTACCGGGTTGTCGTGCCAGAAAATACTCATTATCATTTCTTTGGACACAACGCCGCGCCAGGATATACCGCTTTGAACAACTTCTTCAATATCTTCATTTGCCGGAAATACGATAAGCGCCCCCGTATGTTTCTTGGCAAGCTCGAAAACGCTTTCGGCAATTATTTCGACGGGAGAGGTAATGACTTTTTGAGAAAATCCCCATAGAATTGTTTTGAAGTTTTTGGCCTGCAAAACACTGCGTATTTCATTTCTAAAGACAACAACAATTATTAATGCTGCAACAGCCGTAATACCCTGAATAGCCCAGCTCGTTATAATAAGGCCCAAAGAAAAAGCCAGTCTTTGAAAAAACCAGAGAAACGCAATTCCAATAAGCACACGGAAAGCATTTGTTCCGCGGAAAAGTATATAAAATCTAAACAAAATATAGCTGTTGAGTGAAATATCAACTATATCCTGCCATCTGATGCTTGAGAAAAAAGAGAGAAAATTATTCATCTTTTAAACCGAATAAAATTTATATACTTGAAAATTCATCTTGTTAAAATATATGGTATTGCGAATTTTTCAAGAAAAAAATTAATAATTTATAGGTCTTTTTAAATTATTTACCACATAGCTGTAACCATTGCGGGCTTCCCGATAACGAAAACAAATGGCTTGACAAATAAATTAATAAACATTAAATATTATTATGTTTTAATGTTAATCAATTAGTAAAGATGAGTGCTCGCAAAGTTCAGATATCCCAATCCACCTCTCTGGCAGTTTTTAATGGTTATGCACTCCGGTATGTCTGAATAATTTGGCTGTGGTTTTTGCTGAAGGAAATCGGTTATGTAACAAAATATTAACGACGCAGAATCCAGAGTTATTACAGGGGGGCATATGACAAAAGGAAAAGGAAAAGCAAAAGCAGGACAAAGGAGAGTAACCTTTACTATAGAAGCTCCGGGAGTCAATCATGTATCCTTAATGGGAGACTTTAATGAGTGGGATGAAAAAGTGCATCCCATGAGACAGTATGAGAATAATATCTGGAAAAAAACCGTTTTCCTTGATCCCGGAAGATACGAATACAAATTCCTGATTGACGGACAATGGCATAAAGACCCGAACAATGAAAGGGTTTGCCCTAACCGTTTTGGAACTTTCAACAACTTTTTGATAGTGTCGTAATATTTATGATATTATGGGAATTAAGGGTCGATACAATCAGTAATGTGATAATATAAATAAATATATCGGATGTGATACATGAATAGAATGCTATTTGTTGTCTTATGTGTGACCGCGGTACTTTGCCCGGGTGTTTCATTATCTGTTGATGAGTTTGAAGGAACTTTAAGTGTCCCTATGGGAATTATTGAGCTTAGGCCTCCTGAAGGTGTTAGCCCCGTCAATTCACCTGTTCAATTTCCCCATGCCAGACATTTTATATATGACTGCCGCAGGTGCCACCACAAGTGGGAAGGAGATACTCAGAATCTTTCCTGCGGAACCTCGAACTGTCATGATCTTGCAGGGATTTCAAAAACTGAAGGCATGAAGCAGAAACAGGATTACCCGTTAAGGTATTTTAAAAATGCTTATCATGACCAGTGCATAGGGTGCCATAAATCGATAAAAGCGAATAATTCAGAGCTCGAGTTATCGAAAAAAATGCTGAAATCCAAATTGCCTAAACCGGGACCAACCGGTTGTGTCGAATGCCATCCAAGGCAAAAATAAATGACTAAAGGTTAGTGTCCCTCTCGGGGCCGTTAATGAGAGAGGAAATATGGCGCTGCATATATTGGAACATATAAAATGGCTCGGACATGCCGGCTTTTCAATAACAGCAGGCGGGAAAAATATTTTTATTGATCCTTATGAAACAGGGGATTGCGGAAAAGCTGATATAATCCTTATTACTCATTCTCACTATGATCACTGCTCGGTTCCGGATATCAACAAGATAAAAACAACGTCAACTCTATTTGTAACGGAAAAAGATTCAGCCGCTGCTCTTTCGGGAGATGTTAGGGTTGTTAAGCCCGGAGATAAAGTCTCAGTATCCGGTATAGATATTGAAGCGGTTCCGGCGTACAATACCAACAAAAATTTTCATCCCAGAAAAAACAACTGGTTAGGATTTATTTTAACTGCCGGTAATATTAAAATATATCATGCAGGAGATACAGACCTGATACCTGAGATGGGTTCTTTTGCTGCCGATATAGCTTTGCTGCCTGTGTCGGGCACCTATGTTATGACTGCTGAAGAAGCAGTTGAAGCTGTAAAACTTATCAAGCCGAAAATAGCCTTGCCGATGAATTATGGTGCGATAGTGGGATCAAAAAACGACGCGATGAAATTTAAAAATTCTCTTGAAGGATTCTGTGAAGTGGCTATTATGGAAAGGGAATCCTGCGTTTGAAAAAATATTTGAAAAGGTAAGAAATAGTGAGTGATGATTCAACTATCATTTGTGATAAAAAACTTATTGTCGGAATAGGCTCGGCACTCGTTGATATTCTGGCACTTGAAGATGAAGAGTTTATAAACAGAGCCGGAGCGGCAAAAGGAGGAATGATTCTTGTATCGAATGATGTTATTGAAAGTACGTTGTCTAAGACTACAAAAAAAACCAGTATTGTTCCGGGTGGTTCAGCATGCAATACAATTGTTGGAATAGGCCGTTTGGGCGGGGCGGCCCGCTTTGTAGGGAAACTGGGCGAAGATGCGCTGGGAAAATTTTTTGAAAAAGATCTTGAAAAAAACAATGTTGAACCGTTTCTTTTCACATCTTCCTCTCCTACAGGAAGAGTGCTTTCAATTATAACGCCTGATGCGCAACGCTCAATGTTTACTTACCTTGGGGCAGCCTCAGAAACAAAACCTGAAGAAATTACCGAAAATTGTTTCAAAGATGCTGTGATTGTACATATCGAAGGTTATCTGTTGTTCAACAGGGAATTAATACAGTCTGCTCTTATTTCTGCAAAAGAAGCCGGAGCTCTTGTTTCTCTCGACCTTGCCAGTTTTACTGTTGTCGAGGAGTCTAAGGACTTTTTATATAAGATCGTTGATGATTATGTTGATATACTGATTGCAAATGAAGATGAGGCTTTTGCGTTTACAGGATATAAAGATGAATTGCAGGCGCTTGCGGCTCTTTCAAAAAGGGCTGATATTGCTGTATTAAAGCTCGGAAAAAAAGGAAGTTATATTTCCCGGAGAGGTGAAATAATCAAAGTTGCACCAAAGGGAAATGGTTTTGCGGTAGACACCACAGGAGCAGGAGATCTCTGGGCCGCGGGTTTTTTATTTGGACTTGTTAATGGTTACCCTCTTGAAAAATGCGGGGAACTCGGTTCTGCATGCGGATATGAGGTTTGCCAGGTTGTGGGCGCTAATATTCCGGAAGAAGGCTGGGAGAGAATAAAGGAAATAATCAGGCAATAGATATACGGAGAAACAATGGCAAAAAAGAAAATAACAAGAAAAGAACTCCTGAATGAACCGGATGAATTTATATCTTTTTCGTCCAGGATGTTAAGTTTTACGGCAACGCATAAGATTCAGATATTATATTTTATCGGTGCGATAGTGGTGATTGTAATTGCGTTATCAGGTTACGGGTATTATTCCCGAAAATCTGAAAGTAAGGCATTTACCATGCTTGAAAAGACAAAGAAGGATTATAAAATTTTTCTCAGCAAAGATGGTCCTGAAAAAGCTTTGAATGTGGTTAAAGATGACTTTATGAAGATTATTGAGAAATATTCAGGTAATTATGGCGGGAAAATGGCTAGCATTGAATTAGCCAATATTTATTATAATGCAGGTGATATGAATTCATCCATTGAGCAATATGGTAAAGCGCTTAAGGCTTTTAATGATAACGGTAATGTTAAGTGCCGGATATTAAGCAGTCTTGGATATGCTTATGAAGCAAAGAATGATTTAAAATCTGCTGTAAGTTATTTTGAAATGATTGTTTCAGAACCTGATAATTTCCTGAAAGATGAAGCCTTGTTTAATCTCGGAAGGCTTTATGCAATTATGGGAGATGTAAAAAAGAGTAAAGACTCCTACCAGAAGATTGTTTCCGGTTTTACAGACTCATTTTATGGTGAAATTGCAAAAGAGCGTATATCTTGACGTTTCTTTCATCCAAAATATTAACGGCCTGCCGAAACAATTTCCGGCTGGCCGTTAAGGAGGAAAGATGAATATTATCAGGTTTGACAATATGTATCTGCAAACATCTTGCCAAAACTCCAAATCAAAATCATCCTGACAACCGATTATTATGATTTATATTTAATTTAAGGTGGTTATAACTAAAAAATAAATAGTTTTTTCTCTGACACTCCATCCTTTTTTATCGTTTTTCTCATGATAAAGTTCAATAAATTGAACGACCGAAAACCCGATAAAAACATAACAACTTGAATTTTTAGTAAATATTCGTGTTCAATAAATTGAACCGAGGGTCGACAGCCTGTTGTATACAGTATTATTCTAATTTATCAATCTGTTATACAAAAATGCTGTTTAGGGTTTTGAACCCGGATCAAGATTAAACTTTTTAATCTTCTGGCTGAGCCCACATTATCGAATTTCTTCCCGTACTGCCTCTATGAGTTTTGGAAGCGATTTTTCCACTCGAGGAGAAAGCGACAGCGACCAGCCGACATGATCCGGCTCCACCCCCAGAACCACGCCATCGGGGAGCGGTTTACCGTGAAGGGTAAGTATCCGGACCAGGCTCAACCCATGCACCGAGGCGATACAACTATTTTCAGCACAACAGGAAAGAGGAATCCGGTATATGGTTCCCGGCACACCGCCGGCACAGACCGCATCCATCACGACGATACGGTCTGCCGCTTCTAGTGCCGGCAAGGCATCAAGAATAGCGGTTCCTACCTCTATGATCTCGGCACCGTCATGCCCACCTTCTCTGCACAGGGTCATGGCCGCGTGAATCCCCACGCCATCATCACCCATGAGCAGATTTCCCACTCCAAGAACAAGTGTCTTCACTTTGATTTTCCTGTTTTCCAAGAAAGGGCTAATTTTTGCAGGGCCATACCACTGTCGGTTTGCTCTCAGGCCTCACCACGTGTACTGCGCATGAGAGGCAGGGATCAAAGGAGTGAATGACCCGAAGGGCTTCGATGGGTTTAGCCGGGTCTATGACAGGTGTGCCAATCAACGCTTGCTCCATGGGACCCGGAACATTCATCCCATCCCGTGGTGAGGCGTTCCAGCATGTGGGGGTGATGATCTGGTATTGGGAGATCTTTCCGGAAACGATCTTTACCCAGTGACCCAGCGCTCCACGGGGAGCCTCGGACATTCCTACTCCCACTCCGGAATGCTGATCAAAAGCATTATCGTAGGACATCTCACCGGGTTTCAGATTATCGAGCCACTCCCGCATTGCTTCAGCCACTTTCAATGCCTCCAGTGCCCGTGCCGCATGCCGGTCCATAACTGAAATCCCCCTCTGATAATCGTTGTTTATCCACATCCTGGCCAGGGGACCGACTTCAAAGGGTTTTCCCGAAAGCCTTGGCGCTTTAAGCCAGGAATATGCATCGTTCTTGGGATAGATAGGTTCGGTTGCTCCTTGTGCCGGAGTCAGGCTTTCCGTCCGGTTCGTGTACCATGAAAAAGCTACCGATTCGCTGATCTGCCCGGGATCAAGGATTGATGCCGAAGATCCGGCGTTTTCAATGTATCCCGGAGAAAATAGTTTCTTCGGGCTGAAATCGTCTATCGGAAAAACCCCAAAAGCCAGAAGGTTATTACAGCCGGTGCCGAAGTTAAAGTAGTCGGAATATGTCGTTGCCACCTTGTTGACATCCGGAATATATATGTTCCGGATAAAGTCGGTAAGGGCATTGAGGTGAGTCCTGAATTGATTGATTCGTTCCGTGGTGGCAGTGGCTGTGAAACCCCCTGGAATAAAGGTGTGAGAGGCGGGCATTTTTCCGCCGAAGACCGCCCCCATTTCATGTGCTCGTCGCCTTGCCTCAAGCGCTTTTCCCAGGTTGCCCGCTACCGGGTCAAGACCGCTTCTCATGTCCACTTCCCAGGCAGGCTTCCAGGGGGAAGCGTTAGGACCGTTGACATAATCGAGGGCTGCAAGCAAATAAAAATGAAGTATGTGAGACTGGATAAAATTGGCGCCCAGCGTGAGATTGCGCAAGAGCCTGGCATTTGTGGGAGGGAGCCATTCGGAAACATTTTCAAGGGCCAGAACCGAGGCCTGTCCGTGTGAAATGGGGCAGACTCCGCAAATCCTCTGAGTAATTACCGGAGCATCCAGGGGATTGCGGCCGAAAAGCAATGTTTCAAACCCCCGGAACAGGGTGCCGGTGCAACGCGCATCAACAATCTGTAATTTGCCGCCAACCGGATCGATGGTTACCTCAACTTTCATATGTCCTTCTATCCGGGTCACCGGATCCATAATTGTAATTGTACTCATGGAGTATTCCTTTCTTGTTAGAAACATTAAAAACGCAAGTCAAGTTTTGGCTATAAAAGCCGCTATTCTTTATTATAGAGCCTGAAGCCTGACTCTGTCAGCGCAAGCCTGCTATTTGACTCCTTGTCCGCGTAGGGTTATTCCTTTAACCGGCGTATCCGGATCATTGGAATAGATTCTGAGTGTCGCGGTATAGGTGCGCTTGGCTGTCGGCTTGAATTCAATCTGCAGGCTATATTTTTTAAGCGGATCAAGATTGAACCGGGTAGTTTTGGCTTTAAAGTCGGCGGCATCAGTTCCGACCACTTCGATTTTAGTTACCTTCAGTATTGATGCTCCATTGTTTGTAACGTTAAGGGTCTTTTTCACCGATTCATTCACTTTACTTCTACCAAGATCCAGAGAACTTGGTGTCGATATATCTGCCATACCAGATGAACCGGTTATGGTAACACTGGCCGACAGGCTTGCAGAAATATTTCCTGCGGAGTCCTTTGCCCATGCATAAAGCGTTTTGGCGCCTGCCGAAGTGAAGGTATAACTCACTGGCTTTGCTGCTGTCCAACCTGCTGCCGTCGCTGAAGGTTTCGTCGCGGTTTCGGTCAGTAAATAGCCTGTCACTATCACATTATCGCTTGCGGCGAATGTGTAAATCGGAACCGTAAGTGAGCCGGAGCCGGCCGGGATGCTGAATGCGGTCACAATCGGCGCAGTTAGGTCCTTCTCAGGCTTCTGGTACTCCGAATAGGTATAGTTCTTTGTATAAAACGGAGAGAACTTGTCCGGAAATCCGCTTTCGGTACATCCTATGCAGACTGCGTTGGCTCCGACGCACCAGTTTGTGCCGCTGTTCCACTTTCGCACCGGGCAGTCCGCCTGGGTTCTTGGTCCTTTGCATCCTATTTCTTTAAGGCACCGCCCTTCTACACCGAAAGTTTTGGTTTCTCCCGCATCCTTTCGTGGACAGCGCTTGTGAACATTGACTGTTTCCGAGCCGAAAAGAGTGGCCGGTCTTCCAAATGAATCCAGCGACAGGGTGGCTCCGGATAAAAGCTGTGCTACCGTCCATACAATCCAGTCAGGATGCGTGGGGCACCCCGGAATATTTATGGTGGATCTGCCTGACGCATCGCGGACGCTCATGATTCCGGTAGGATTCGGATTTCCGGCCGGAATACCGCCGAAACTTGCACAGGAACCGATGCTCAATACTGCTTTGGCCTTCGGAGCGAGGGTGCGCACCGCCGAAAGGGCTGTGACTTCTTTACCATTTTCCGTCCAGACCATGCAGGCGTTCCCCCCGAATGCTGTGGGAATTCCGCCATCCACGGCGAGAATAAATTCACCTGCTGTGGCCTGAATAAGGTTATCCACAGCCAGATCTCCGGCCGCCCCCATGAGATTTGGGTGAAAAGCCAGATCAATGGTATTGACCAGTAGATCAGCTATATCGGTCGGTGCCTGGCTGCTGAATCTGTTGGCCAGAGATACGGTGCACCCGGTGCAGTTGGCACCATTCAACCAGACGACGGAGGGAAGCCCACCCGCCGCTAATGCTTTTTCCAGTTTTCCCAGTGCGGACAGGGAAAGCCCTAGAGAAGCTGCTGAACCAAAACAATATTTTATAAATTCCCTTCGTCCAATCCGCATATAATTCCTCCATTCCTTTGAGCTGCTGGTGCCGGTAAAAAAAACGGCACCATTTTTTAAATGAACCCCCGATAACGCCGGGGGAATAAGGCTATAATACCCCTTTGCCGCGCAGGGATATTTCCTTGACAGTCGTATCCGGATCATTTGAATAGATTTTGAGCGTCGCAGTGAAAGAGCGTTGAGCAGTCGGTTTGAAATTCACCTCCAGTTTGTATACTTTGGATGGGTTCACCTTGAACCGGGATGTTTCGACTTTAAAGGCGGAGGCATCCGCACCGACAACTTCAACTTTAGCCACCATAAGGGTTGCGGTCCCTTTGTTTGTAACTATAATGGTCTTTTCCACCGATTCTTTTATCTTGATACTACCGAAATCCAGAGAAGTTGGCGTCGATATATCTGCGACGACACCCGATGAACCGGAAATGGTGATGATTACCGTCATCGAGCGACTGCCGGAGACATTTCCTGCCGCGTCCTTAGCCCAGGCATACAGCGTTTTGGTGCCTGCCGATGTAAATGTATAACTAACCGGTCTGGCAGAAG
>JAUPLM010000426.1 GCA_030836965.1 Thermodesulfobacteriota bacterium
CCGCTCACACCTATCCCATGCCCTAAAAAAGACTTCTCGTCATTACCTTTAAAATCAAAGGCCAGGGCTTTCTTATGCTCCCGCATCGCCATGTCCCTTGTCTGGAGGAGATACAGCTGATCTCTTGATGGCCCTTCAAATGTAAATTCCACCTCCTGGGGACTCCACCCTTTCTCATATACCAGTCCTTTTGCCCACTCTCTCAGCGCGGTATAAATTTCGGGGAAGTGAGTCTCAAGGGTTATATCCGTTTCCCTCTTTTCAATCTCCTGCTGGAATACCGAAATCGGGAGGGTCCTGACCAGTCCGGACACGACATCTTCCCCCTGGTTCTCCAGCGTAAAATCACCCCACAGCCTGAGAGTGTCTCCGGACCACCTCGGATTATGCGTAAAGAATACTCCCGTGCCGGATTTTTCGGAGATATTCCCGAATACCATGGCCTGTATGGTCACGGCCGTTCCCCAGTCGTCGGATATCCCCATTATCTTACGGTAGGCCTTTGCCTTGGAAGACTCCCACGAATCAAAGACCTTGTTGATTATCACCCGAAGCTGATCAAATGGGATTTCCGGAATATCTATCCCGGAATCTCTTATCAAATTCTTATATGAGAGCGCCAGTTCTTTCATCTGGTCGCCGGTTAAATCCCTTTTATACGGAATTCCGCTTTTTTGCTTGAACTCGCCGATAAGAGCGTCGAAGCGGTCTCTTTCAAGGTCAAAGGCCATTCCATATCCCTGAAGGAACCGCCTGTAATTATCCCAGGCAAACCAGGCGTTGCCGGTCTTTGCGGCGATGCCTTCGGCTATCTTTTCATTTATGCCTACGTTCAGGAAAGAATCCATCATGCCCGGCTGCGAAATCGAAGAGCCGCTTCTTACCGAAAGAAGCAGCGGATTAAAAGGATCGCCGAATGTTTTTTCCGTAATTTTTTCAAGGGAAAAAATATTGTACGCGATCTGCTCCTTGAAATTCTGCTCCGCGGGAGGATAACTGTCGATGATCTCCCTGCAGCGGAAAACTTCCGTGCTTATTATAAATCCCGGCGGAACCGGCAGCCCGTACTTCTTGAGCTTAACCATATTAAGCCCTTTGTTTCCGAGATAAATTATCCCCGAAACCTTTCCTTTCGCGTCGTCTATCGGCGTCATGGCAATATGGGGATCATAGTTCAACAAGAGGCGGAGTCTGTACTTGCTCAGTCTTTCGGACTGGTCGAAAAGGATGCTGAGTATCCGGCTTAAAAAAAGATCGAGCTGCTGAAGACCCAGCGAAAGCGTTATCCTTTCCCTGAAAAATATTTCGGATATCATATGCCTGAGTTTTTCGGGATCAATTACGGATTCCCTCGGGAGATACTTGGGCAGAATTTCGTCAAACTGTCCGCCTGAAAGGAGGCGGTTTAAATTCCGCTCATGGATATTGTTGTAATAATCGTTTATTATGTTTTTTACGGCCTGGGCGAATCCCTTGAAGATGTCGAGATACTGTGTGAATGTAAAGCCCCTCACTTCAAGTGAAAGCAGAAGAAAATCAAGCTGCCGTTCAAGCTCGAATGAGGAAATCCCGTCAAGCTTCAATGCCTTCTCGAAAAGTCTCAGCCTGTCGTAAATCTGGAAGAAGGTTGCCTTGGTTATGAGGGTAAGATCTATTTTCTCGATAAGCTCTTCCAGAAGAACATTGATCAGGGATTCAAGACGGAAGGCAAGGCCCAGGGCATCGAATTTGTTTTCGTGGTAACTCCCGTACATGGAAGGAATATCAAGGGCGAAATGCCTTTTTTTGTAAATATCCTCCCTGGCCTCATAAGAAAGAGGCGACAATATAAGACTCTGCAATGAATCAAGACAATCGAGCAGCTTGTAGAGTTTCTTCTTTGAATCGGTTTCGGAAAGGGCTTCCTTTATCCTCGGCACCTCAGGGAAGGCGCCTTCATCGAGCCTGGCAAGATAGTTGTCCATTTCGACAAAGTCGAGATTGTACTTGTGATGCAGGAGCTGGAAAAAAATAACCGCGAGCCTGACCCTCTCTTTGTCGCTTTCGGATATATCTCCGGCATCACCGAGAAGACCGGAGAGCCTTTCCTCTTTTATCCCTGCGAGATCGTCGGGGATGACAACACCTTTTTCTTCCAGTTTTGAAAACGCTTTTTTAACGCCGTCGATATAAGGCCCTGTTGATTCGATCCTTGCATATATGGCCGGGGGAACAAAAGGTTCAACATATTTCTTCTCTTTCGTTTTCCAGAAATTGAGAGTGGCCTCCATGAAACTTATCGTCCTGTTGCTGCTTTCAACATGGCTCTGCTTCCTTAAGCAGTGTATGAGAATATCTTTCCTTGCCGTGATTTCATCAAGCATGGTCGAGATATCCCGCAATTTGCCTTCGGCTCCGATATCGTTGAAGTAAACGGGAAAAAGTCTTGCGAGCTGCTTGGCAAGATTATAAACAGGCCCTATGTCGCTGTTTAAAAAGCGCGTGATATCCCTCGGGAAGAGATCCGTATCCCTGATAAATACCCCGCACATCGCAAGGTTTACTATAAGAGCTGAAAGAAGCCTGGTCGACCATTTCGGTTTAAGCTCGATTATCTCAAGCCATGTTCTTATATTCTGAATATGAGCGCTGTTAACCTGTATCTGACCGTCATTTCCGACGCCTTTCACCATGGGAGCATGAAATCCGAGATCTATGACCGAATCTATAAAAAAGTTTACAAGCTCTATATCGCCTGTTCTGTATACCCCTTTTCCCATGTTGAGAACACAGTTCAGGGCTGTTTTCGGGTACCTGCTTGTACGCTCTTTTAAAACCGTGAATGTCTGCCGTATAAGCTCCTGGACATTCCGGTATTTTTCGTGAGCGATGATCCATTCGAGCGTTCTGTTGATTTCGGCGAGGGTCTCCTCATGTATCATCGAAAGGCCGGATATATTCATTATATGCAGGAGGAAAAGCAGCTTGTACTGATATCCCAGGCTGCTTCCGGTCTCCGATTCAAGCAGTTTCTGCGGTATCCTGCCGTAAGACTCTATGAATTGCCTGTACCCCGGGAAATCGAGAAGTTCCTTGGCAAACTCCCTGGAACCGGTCCGGCTCAGTGAGGTTGTTTTTTCAAGCCTTCTCTTGAGTTTTTTTATCTGTTTA
>JAUPLM010000427.1 GCA_030836965.1 Thermodesulfobacteriota bacterium
AAATTTTCCGGCAGAACGCATCAGCGCATACCCCTGTCGGCCCCATATGTTAATTATAAAAAACACTCATAGTAGAGCAAGTACCATGCCATTTGTGGGGCAAGCGGAATTATATTTGCCAACTGGCCGGTAATAGGAAACTTATCATGTTTAATATTATGAAACCGATTCAGTTTATAGACGAATAAACAGAAACATTCTTTCATGCCATGGAAAGAATGTTTCACCTGAAAAAATGCTCTTCTCGTGTTATCTGGTATTCAGGGATCTTGGCGCTGTAATGCCGTATTTTCGAATTTTGCTGCGCAGGGTTGGAAGCGATATTTCAAGTTGCTTCGCCGCTTCGGTACGGTTCCAGTGAAGCGCCGTAAGGGTGTGCCGGATATGATCTTTTTCCATATGAGATAAGGAATATGTGGAAAGGCCTGATTCAGGAATGGATTGATTCGTGGAGAGGATGCTTTCAATTTCATCCAGAAGTATTACACTGCCCCGGGCCCGCACAACTGCCTCTAATAGCACGTTTTCAAGCTCCCGCACGTTTCCGGTCCAGCTCTGTTTCATAAGGCAGTCAATTACGCCGTCCTGTAATTTGGCGACCTCGGTCCCCAGCTCCAGATTTATTTTTCTTAAAATATGATTGGTCAGATCCGGGATATCCGAGAGCCGCTCTCTCAGAGGCGGCACCTGGATTGTAACAACCCGAAACCGGAAGAAAAGATCCTGTCTGAATTTACCCTGGCTTACCATGGTAAAAAGGTCGCGGTTGGTCGCGGCTATGATGCGGCAGCGGGATTTCAACTGATGCTGTCCCCCCACGCGCATGTATTCATGACGCTGCAGAAATCCCAGTAAATTACCTTGTAGTCTTTACGGCAGCTCCCCGTTCTCCTCTAAAAAGAGCGTGCCGTTGCCGGCCAGTTCAATTTTTCCTTTTTTGGTCTCTATGGCTCCTGTAAAAGCGCCTTTTTCATGACCGAACAATTCGCTTCCTAAAAGTGAATCAACAACCGCCGAACAATCCATAACAACGAAAGGTTCCTGATCGTACGTGCTGTTTCTATGGATTACCCGGGCGATCAGCTCCTTGCCGGTGCCTGTTTCACCCTGAATGAGAACCGTTGCCCTGTTCTGGCAGAGCAACCCGATCATTTTGAATATTTTACGCATCTGATCGCTGCGGCCTATGATCACTTCCGGATCCGGTGTGTTTATCCTGTCCTCCGGAACAGGGGTTTCCCGATCCGCTTCCAGTATCCGCAGGGCGCGGGTTATCGCCTTTTCAACCGCATCGGCATCCAGGGGCTTATGAATATAGTCGGATGCGCCCCGTTTCATGGCCTGAATAGTGGTTTCCATGTCCTGAAAAGCGGTTATCATTATGACTTTAGTAAGATATTCCCTGGACAGGATCCTGTCGAGTATATCGAGACCGTTGCAGTCCGGCAGGCGAATGTCGAGAATGACTATTTCCGGCTTATTGGCGCAAAAAAGGGCAAACCCCTTCGCGCCGGTATCGGCCTTGAAAACCTGATGCCCCTTTTCGCTTAAAAACATCTCGAGGGTTTCAAGAATCGATCGTTCATCGTCGACAACCAGTATTTTTGCCATTCCATTTACCGTATTTTAAGAATTTGTTTAATGCCCCATGCGCTTTGCTCAGAGCGGCAGGGACATTTTGAACTCAGCGCCGCCGTTCCGGATATTTTTCACTTCGATTTTTCCGTCATGGGCTTCGGCAATCCTCTTTACGTTGGAAAGACCAAGGCCGGTACCCATGGTTCTTGTCGTAAAAAAGGGTTTGAAAATATCGCCCAGATGCTTTTCTGGCACACCGGAGCCTTCGTCGGAAATTACCACTTCCGCGATCCTGCCGTTCTGCTCTCTAAAGTGGCTGCGAACCTTTATTTGAGCGTCTGCGGGAGATGCCTCCAGAGCATTTAATAACAGATTGATGACGGCCTGGCCCAGCTTCTCCTCATCAGCCTGAATGTCGGGTATCCGGGGATCAAGCTCGGTATCCAGGGCGACATTTTTTTCTTTGAATTTCATCTCCAGCAGTTCCATGGACGAGGTCAGGATGCGGTTGAGTGAATTCAAGTTAAAATTCAATTGGATGGGCTTGGCAAAATCGAGAAGCTGCTTGAGTATGTTTTCAAGCCGTTTAACCTCGCGTACGGAAATGTCGATGCGCCGCTGATCGTTGCCTTTCAGCTGTAAATTTTTCTTCAGTATCTGAAGATTCATCTGCACCGCCGAAAGCGGGTTGCGTATTTCATGTGAAAGTGATGTGGTGATCTGGCCTATGTACGCCATGCGTTCGGTTTCACGAATCTTCTGTTCCATGCGGACACGTTGTGTAATATCCCGGCAAATACCGATGCTGGAAAGTTTATTGTCGTAAAGAGTGACCTTGGCCAGTATTTCGGTCGGATAGCTTTGCCCGTCTTTGGTCAGGCGGAGGTATTCGAAAGTGCGTGGAATACCGCGTTTCTGAAAACTCTTTTCATAGAAAGCGATAAGCTTTTTCCGGCTCTTGGAATCGATGAAGGTATAGAATTTTTTTCCGATTACTTCCGGCAACTGATACCCGTGCATAGTGCAGAAAGCAGGATTTGCAAAGACTACCGCTTCTTTCCGGACAACGAAATATCCGTCGTTGATCTCTTCAACCAGGGTTTTATATTTGAGTTCCGATTCTTTGAGCGCCGCCGTCCGGATCCGCACATCCTCTTCAAGCTGCCGGTTATGTTCCAGGATCTTGTTCTGGTGCATCGCCTGAAAGTAATTACTGAAGCGGTGAATCGTATAGGTCAGACAGCGGTTGATCTGGGTAGTGGCGGTTAAAAACTCCCCGACGGTCGTTTCGGCCGCTATCATGGGAGGAACAACGGTTCTGTACAGCTCAAAGGCCATCTGCACATCTGAGAGCGGAAATCCGGCTTTCAGACGCATCTGAGAGATTTTTTCAATGAAGCGGTCGATGTAGCTGAAATCGTCATGCAGCAATACGCGGGTGT
>JAUPLM010000428.1 GCA_030836965.1 Thermodesulfobacteriota bacterium
CCGTCAATACCATCTTCACTTCGCCGGGCTTGGCCCCATGTCGTTAATCTGCGATAAGATCTGCCGCAATATCTTCCCGGTATTTTCGGTATCTCCGGATGAAACATTGTGAAGCGACAGGCGCATTCCCCCAAGCCCGATTTCATCAAGGAGGTTTTTCACATAGTTCACCCTTTTTTTCGCCCTTATATTTCCCTCCACGTAACGGCATTGCCCTTCCGGGCATACAAAAACAGCTACTGCATCCGAACCGGCCTCAAAAGCCCTGAGAAGAAAGACATCCTTTATCATGCTTGAACAGGCTATCCTGACCTGTTTGAGCTCGAATGCGTCTCCTGATGAAACAGCAAGGGACGCGCAGTCGTCGAATGCGTTGATGCAGTGAAAAAGTGTGATACGCGGTTTATATTTTTTTATCATTCGTGTTCATTTCCATCCTGTTAGTAGGAACTTTGTATAACATCCCTTTGGGGCTGACATGGGCATACGCCCCTTATACGATGTTGTGCAAAGCTCTCTTTGCTTCAGGCGCTCGTGTATTGCTCACAATATACAAATATTATTAGTTATACTAAAAACAAAAAAGACGCCGTTCCCCCTCAAACATGGGAACCAGACGTCTTTGTCCGTATATCGCCGCGGCAAAAACTCACGTCATTGTGTAGTTTATTTTACCGATGCTTATTTCCAACTTAAACCAAATATACAATTTGTCAAGTTATTTTATACGGGCGGAACCGGCGCATTCTTCAATATTCATTATACGATCGCGTAAACTTTGAGGTATCACGCTCTTTTTGTTCTCACGGTAATCATAAGCCACAATCAGGCCTTCACCTTCCGCCGCGATCTTTTCATGTTTCGTGCTGACAATGATATAATTCATAGTAAAGCGGTCTTTTTCGATCTTCGTCACCTTCGCACCGGAAAGAACCTTATCAGGATATGTCAGCGGTATCCTGAATTTACAGGATGTGGACGCAAGAATGGGCCCGATACCCTTCTGTGTCATCAGATCCAGAAGATCAAGCTTTTCAAAATAAGCTATCCTTGCGCTTTCGAAATACCTGAAATAAACAGTGTTGTTCAAATGCGAAAAAGCGTCCATCTCTCCCCATGCCACTGGGATTTCAATTACTACCGGATATCCCTCAGTCAGTTTTTCCATAAACGTTTTCTCCCCAAAACCGGATAATATGCATATTTGAACTTTTTGTGAGCCTATCAATGGATGTTTCTTCGTAAAACTTTTCCAGCGGACTTTCAACCAATATTGCACAAATTGGAATTTTAGGTTAAAATTTTTTTCCATGTAATACAAACCGGGTATATTCCGTGACCGGTCGCAACCATCAGCTCAGGGAGGCTGTTATATGACAAACAACAAACAGACTGATCCGGACAAATTTCTTGAAGTCCTCGGACTTACTGAAGAACCGGTGGGCATTTTATTTACCGATAATAAACCGGTCGAAGGTTTTTCACCAAAACCGATGCAGCTTCCTTCACGGGAAAGAGAAATCAAAAACGAGATCAACTGGCAGGAAGTATTCGGCAACTTCTCTTGTGTGCTGGGGAACATCTGGCTGGCCAGAAAGAAAAAAAAGGCGGCATATTTTTCCGTTGAACAATACGGCTGTCCGGGTTGCGCCTTCTGGCTCGGTTTCATGAAACCTCAGTCTGAAGCTATAACCCATTACGTTTCTACAGGGATACCGGGGAGAATGGAAGGTGAATTTTACTGTGATTCGCCTGACGGGTTCCGGCGTATCATGGATGCAATAAACCCTCTTCCCGCCCCAAAAAAATACTGTGTCGCAAAGCCTCTGAGCCTTTTTACAGGCGATGAAAAACCTGATATTGTTGCCTTCTTTGCCAGGCCGGAGTCATTATGCGGCCTTCACCAGCTTGCCACTTTTGTGACTAACGACTATGAAGCAGTGGCATCACCCTGGGGTGCCGCGTGCACGAACCTTGTCACCTGGCCATATAAGTACCTTGCCGAAGGGAAGAACAAGGCCGTTCTCGGAGGATGGGACCCTTCGGCCCGCAAGTTTTTCAAAACCGACGAGTTGTCCTTTACCGTACCGTATAAGATGTTCGGCCAGATGCTCGACCGTTATGATGAATCGTTTCTCAAAACCGAAACATGGAAAACGGTGAAAAAGAAGATCGAAAGAAGCAACGAGGCATGGAGCAAAAAAAAGGCGGAATAAAATTACTGATGGTATTCGGCAACATAGAAGCTTCTTATGAAAGCGGATAACTTTAAAGTTTATCCACCACCCGGCGGACATCGGAGAGACATCAGCGGCCTTTGGGATTTTTTACGGCGCAATTACAGCCTCCTGCCTTTTTTTCAAATGCGATCTTTTCAAGGATCACCGAGCGTCCGTTATCCCTATAATCTTTCGCAATATCTTTCTTTGTATATCCGAAGCAGTAGCAGACCAGATCGTCGTCTTTGAACTCACCGGTTTCCAGTGTATAATTTTCAATCCCGTTCATATTCTTTATCCATCCTATTATTAATCCATCCTCCCGATAATCATAGTTATCAGCATCTTCCCGTCCCCGACTTCGTTATCTTTGACACTCACCGTTTGGCGGTGGGGTAACCGTTGGAATCAAAACGCCAGTCAGCAAAGCCAAACATGTAGGGATGATCCCGGGAGACAAAGTGCCACATGTTTTTATGGTTCATCCGGATAAGGTCGCTCATCGCTGCAAAATCAAGGGCCCAGCCGTTGCCGTTATTTTCCAAAAAATACGGCGGCAGTGTTTTCTGCCCGGCTGTAAAGCGAATTACCGCCCTGTTGCCTGCTATAGTAACTTTGTCGATTATGGCTCTTTCGAGATGGCGCAGTTCGTTTTCCTGCTGGGCATCGGTTACCACCCAGCGAGACAGAAACTTACGGGTTCCGGGTGTATACAGCTCAAGATCGGGATCTTTGATCTTGTTGCGCAGCAGGTGC
>JAUPLM010000429.1 GCA_030836965.1 Thermodesulfobacteriota bacterium
AATAACTTCATCGCCAGAGCCGATATCCATTGCCCGCATGATCAGATGAAGAGCATCCAGTCCGTTACCGACACCGATACTATGTTTGACTCCGCAGTATTCAGCAAATTCCTTCTCGAAGGCTTCTACTTCCTGGCCGAGGACGTACTGTCCCGATTCCATTACCCGGCGGTAGGCTTCATCCAGATCTTCCTTCAATTCGGAATAAACTGCTTTTAGATCAAGGAAAGGTATTTGTTTCATTTTTTCATTGTCCGCAGGTATTCATCATAATCGCGATAATAATCCGTTTCGTCATAAGGAAGCGATGCCAGAACGAGACAAATTGCTCCGGAAGAGAAATTGTCAAGCTCTCTCCAGATCATTTTTGGGATGTACAGCCCGTAATATGCCCGGTCAAGATGTACTGTTTTTCTGCTGTTCCCGTCATCAAGGATAACGTCAAATGCACCCATTACGGATACGATAAGCTGTTCAAGTTCCTTATGGGCATGGCCTCCGCGTGTTGCGCCTCCCGGTACGTCGTAAAGATAGTAAATGCGCCTGATATCAAAAGGTACATCAATCCCCGGATGAATGGGAGTTAAATTGCCCTGACGGTTGTGAATTGCCGGTAATTGAAGAATCCTGCAGTCGTCTATTGCTGACATCAGTCCGTCCTTCGAATGGCTTCAAGATATGATTCATAGTCGCGAATATAGTCTTCTTTTGAATACGGCAGAGAAGCAATAATTAAACACACAGAATTTGTAGCAAAATTCTCAAGATGCCGCCAGATCATGCTGGGAACGTAAAGACCGAAATAGGACCGGTTCAGGGAAACTGTCTTATGTCCCTTTCCGTCATCGAGCACCACATCAAAACTGCCGGACAGAGCGATAAAAAATTCCTGAAGATCACGGTAGGCATGGCCGCCGCGAATCTCGCCACCGGGAACGTCGTAGATCCAGTATGCGCGTTGCATTACGAAAGGCAGGGAACGACCGGTTTCAATGAAACTCAAATTTCCGCGGGGGTCCTGGATTTTAGGAAGAGAGATAATTCTGCAATCATTCAAGACGCTCATTTTTTGATTCCTTAACTCCGCGTTAGAATTTAAGCGCCATACATTGACATCCATTCCTCGGTTATTTCTTCAGGATAGCCGCGGTGGAAATGGCGCATCCAGGGATATGCAGGCTGATTTGACCCGTCTTTCAACTTGATTTCAGATGTTTTGCAAATGTATTTTGCGGGTACACCAGCGACTACGGTTTCAGGCTCAACATCACTTTTAACAAGACTATATGCGCCAACCAGGGCTTTTTCGCCGATTATGACTCCGGGCAGAATACAACACATAGCTGCTATTACAGCATATTTATGTATTTTAACTCCGACTTCCAGATTGCTGGGAGGGTGCGGATCATTTGTAAGCACTGAATATTGATAAATTCGGACAAAGTCATCTATATTTGATTTGTGGTTGATTTGAGCACCGGTGTAAAGGCGCACATAATCGCCAATTACTGAATTACCCTGAAGATCGCAATGCGTGCCGATAATAAGATTTTCTCCGGCTTCAATCTTCTCCCGCACTGTGACCCTGTGCCCTGTCATTAACTGCGAGCCAAAACTTGATCCTTCATAAAAAATTGAATGTGACCTGATAAGAGAATCATTACCAATGACAAGGGGCATCCCATCAGACAAAGAAGTAGGTTGACCAATCAAACAATGGCTTTGGATAGATACATTATCACCAATGACAACGTTGTCGAATATAATTGTAAAATCACCGATACTTACATTGGATCCGATAGATGCCTTGCCTGATATTATGGCAGTATTTCTTATTGTCACCGTAAACCCCTTATTTAGTTAAAGTATATACAGCTCCGCCTTTTAAATCACATCAGGTAAATAATGTAATGGATTTAAATATTATATAGTTATATAATAAGGCATTGTTTAAAAATATTCGTAATATTGAAAAGCCGCACCCGGCATAAGGAGCCGTAACAAAATGGTCAGGAATATGGATATTCTGTAACGGTTCCTAAAAACGGAATCAGTAATATCATTGTTTTTCCCATATCATAATACAGGGACGGGTCTTTAACTTTGGGAAAAAATCATTAAACTCTTCTCTGTTTACAACCACGGTTCTTATTTTTCTTTTAATATAACGTTCAGTTTTTCTGCTCAGATCATTCAAATGGAACTGGTCAATATTACCAACAAGAAGAAGGTCAATAATTCCGCTGTCTTTTCCTTCGGCATAATCATCTATGAGGTATGCGGATTCAATATCGCCAAGCCTCCCGACTATTCCATCTATGACCTGATCTATCCCCATGACCTTACTTACCATTGATTTAAGCTCCGGAAATATGGGATGATCTTTATTTGCCTTATAATGAACCTGGCGTCCGCTTTTTTCAGATATCAGTAGATTGGTTCTGGTAAGCTGATTTAATTCTTCACGAATTGAATTGGTTGAAACATCAAATTCCTTGGCAAGTTCTCTTAGGTATGATTTTGTCCCGGGGTTGAAGAAAAAACGGATTAAAAGCTTTATTCGTGTTTTGGATGATATTATGCCGGAAAATATATTATCCATGTCGAACTCCTTTATGAGCAGTTATTCTACTCATAATAAAGTTTAAATAGACTGTCAATAAATATTTTTTATATGAAAGGGTTCAAGAGCAGGGGGCATGGACCGAGCATAGAATATCGAACATGGAACATCGAAGAATGAACCAGAAACTACAAACCAGAAACAAGAGACCGTATTATTTAATCATTCGGGCGATCGCCTCAAGAGCCATGTAATATCCGGAGTGACCGAACCCGCAGAGAGTGGCAGTCGCAACTTCTGCCACCATCGATTTATGCCGGAAAGGCTCTCTTTTATAAATATTTGAGAGGTGTACTTCAATTACAGGGCCTTTAAGCAGGAGAAGAGCATCTCTTATTGCGATGCTTGTATGGGTATATGCGGCGCAATTTATTATAAGCCCCTCGTGTTTTTGTGAGGCCTCCTGTATTTTATCAACTATTGCCCCCTCATGATTGGACTGGAATATGTCCACAATAAGTCCGAGCTTTTTCCCAAGTCCGGCAAGCCGTTTGTTTATATCGTCCAGGCTTGTTGTTCCGTATACATCAGGCTCTCTTTTGCCGAGCATGTTAAGATTGGGACCATGAATCACAAGAATTTTTTTTGAGGCCATCATCTTCTCCCAGTATTTATTTTATTGTAATTACTCAGCCGCAGACATAGTCTCCGCCACACTGATTGGCGGACCGGTATTTTTTCTAAAAATTAACTGTATGGAGTTGCTTTGCTTCTATTCCGGAATCTGAATTCCGGACTCCGGCTTCTGTGCAGTTACGCTATTTCTTTGAGAAGCTTTATCGTTTCCTTATAATTCCTGCTGCCGAAAATCGCTGATCCGGCAACAAAGACATCAGCTCCTGCAATGGAAATATCCCGTATAGTATCCTTATTAACACCACCGTCGATCTCGATGAGAGTCGGAAGACCTTTTTCCTTTATCATGTTTGAAAGGGCTTTAATCTTATCAATGCTGTTTCTGATAAAGGCCTGCCCGCCGAAGCCGGGATTGACGCTCATGATAAGTACAAAGTCGGTATATTCGAGCACCCATTCGATAGCCGAAAGGGGAGTGGCCGGATTCAGCACTACACCTGGCTTTACGCCAAGTTCCTTTATGAGTTGTATGGTTCTGTTCAAATGGGTGCATGCTTCAACCTGCACGGAGATAAACGATGCTCCGGCTTTGACAAAATCAGGAATGAAACGGTCCGCATTTTCTATCATCAGATGCACATCGATGGGAAGCGAAGTAACCCGCCTGACAGCTTCAACAACGAGAGGTCCCATGGTTATATTCGGAACGAAATGCCCGTCCATCACATCAACATGGATCCAGTCCGCCCCGGCTTTTTCAACCGATTTGATTTCTTCTCCAAGTCGTGAAAAGTCCGCGGATAATATTGAAGGCGCTATCAGTTTCATATTCACTCCATTGTAAATAATTTTTTATAGGGGATAATATCCGGCTTCAATATGGCATCGTCAATATAAATAAGTATGAAGTTTTCCGGTTCCTTGGGGATAAAAAGCATTATCTCGTCAGATGGAGTTATCCGGTTATCATATATATCCGTAGCTGCCCCATTTCTGTAAAGTTGTACCCTCACATATCTTGAGAGGAAGCCATTTTGTATTCTGTACCTGAAAAAATATACATTGTCCAAGTTAAAAATAATCTGCCGGCTCATCTCCGCCGGTTCTTTGTTGATTACAAGATTTACAGGCGTCTTTTCAGAAACCGGATATCCTGAGAGCGGCTCCTGGCTTACAACCGTATTGTCGGGTTTTTCCGCGTCGAAAAAGG
>JAUPLM010000430.1 GCA_030836965.1 Thermodesulfobacteriota bacterium
GAGGTAAAAGTTCATCTCCTTCGGGGGAGACCGGGAAGATGAACTCCGGCAGATGCGCTGAAAAAGAAGGGTCTCCCGGTTTATCGGACAACGGGGAGTCAAGGGAAGATTCTGCCGGGGCCAAAGCATGCGGTAAATCGGTTGTAACATGCCGGGAGGACATTGAGATCATATCCGATTTTGTTGCCGAGTCGCTCGACAACCTTGGTACAATTGAAGTAAGGCTGATGGACCTCGAGCAGGACCCGAAGGATACCGAAACGATCAATGCCATATTCAGGCCGTTTCATACCGTTAAAGGTGTTTCAGGCTTCCTCAATTTTAACAGGATCAATAAATTTGCTCATGTAGTGGAGAATTTACTGGACAAGGCGCGAAACGGGGAATTGATTATAAATGGTGAAATAGTTGATGTTATCCTGGAAAGCGTAGATCTCTTGAAGAGAATGATAGAAAACGTCAGAGACTCTCTCGATACGGGGAGTCCTTCTGAAGGTAATGAAGACACGAGCCGGATTACGCTTAAAATTGAAGGGCTTATTTTGCCGGTTCAGGCGGAGAGTAAAAAACTGTTAGGGGAAATGCTTATCGCAAAGGGTACAGTAACAGATGCTGATATAAAAGCGGCGCTTGCTGTTCAGCAGAAAGAGCCGGAGAAGAAGATAGGCGAGATACTTGTTGAGCAGGAAAAGATAAATGCCAAAGCGGTTGTTTCCACACTCAGGGAACAGAAACGGACAGACAGCTCCGCGGATATGCTTCAGGTGAAGGTGGACACCAAAAAGCTGGACAGCATCGTTGATATGGTAGGTGAGCTTGCTATCGCCCAGTCAATGCTCAGGCAGCATGAGGCGATCGTAAACAGCAGGGATAGAAAGCTGGACCAGATCACAAACCAGCTTAATCTCATTACTGCAGGTCTGCAGAATATCGCCATGTCGATGAGGATGGTACCGATAAAAAATACTTTTCAGAAAATGCTGCGGCTTGTGCGCGACCTCGCCAAAAAAGCGGGCAAGGATATACAGCTGGTCATGTCCGGTGAAGATACCGAGATAGACAGAAATATAATGGAAGAAATTTACGAGCCTATGGTTCATATGATCAGAAACTCGATAGACCACGGTCTGGAATTTCCGGATGAAAGAGTAGCGAAAAACAAACCCGGACAGGGTACAATTCATTTGAAGGCATATCACAGGGGCGGAAATATCGTAATCGAAATCATGGATGACGGCCGGGGATTGAACAGGGAAAAGATCCTGAAGAAGGCTGTATCAACCGGTCTTATAAAACATGAAGATAAATTGTCTGATACTGAGATTGACAACCTGATTTTTCATCCCGGTTTTTCGACCGCTGATAAGGTGACGGACATATCCGGGAGAGGTGTCGGTACGGACGTTGTAAAAAGCAAAGTTGAAAAATTAAGGGGAAGGGTTGAGGTGCGGTCCGTAACTGATAAAGGATCGACATTTTTCATGCGGCTCCCGCTCACACTCGCTATTGTCGACGGAATGATAGTTAAAGTGTCGAATGAAAGATATATAATTCCGACATTGAATATCCAGGAATCCTTCAAGCCAAGAGAAAACGAATATTTTACGGTAAAGGGAGAGGGTGAAATGATCAAGGTCAGAAACACTCTGATTCCACTGATACGTCTTGACCGGCTTTTGGGGTTGAACGGAGGCGGACATCCGGAACAAACCCGTGTCGCCCCATGGGAAAAACTGGTCGTAGTTGTTGAAAATCAGGAAAAAAGGAAATGCCTCCTCGTGGATGAGCTTATAGGTCAGGAAGAGATCGTCATTAAAAGCCTGGGCGGATGGCTTAAAGATATAAAAGGTATAGCCGGCTCCGTTATAATGGGAGACGGCAGGGTCGGACTGATTCTTGATGTAGGCGGCATATTTCAGATGGTATCGAGGGAATCATAATGGAAATAGTAGTCGGTGTCGGAGATATGAAAGTAAGCAATAATCCGGAAGCGGTTATCATTACGTATGCTCTCGGATCCTGCATCGGAGTGGCGATATACGACCCGTTTGTAAAAGTAGGCGGAGTGCTTCATTACATGTTGCCGGAATCGAGTCTTGATCCGGGGAAAGCCGGAAAGAATCCTTTCATGTTCGGCGATACCGGTATACCGCTACTTTTTAAAGAGACCTATAAATACGGAGCAACGAAAAACCGTCTTAAAGTCATGGTCCTCGGCGGAGCCCAGATTCTTGATCAGGGGGGATTGTTCAACATTGGCAACCGTAACCACACTATCTTAAGAAAAATGTTCTGGAAAAATAATGTTACAGCCAGTTTCGAAGATGTCGGAGGAGTTGTTAACCGGACATTAAAGCTCGAGGTAAAAACCGGCGAAGCCCTGTTAAAGATATCCGGCAATGAATCGAGGAAAATTCCATGGATTTAGATATAATCATAAGAAAAATCGATTCTCTGAGCCCTGTTTCCGTTACAGGAAGTAAGGTTATGGAAATTATCTCCAACCCTGAGAGTTCACTCGGAGAGATTGTAGATGTAATAAAGTATGATCAGGGTTTGACTGCTAATCTTCTCAGGTTGTGCAATTCGGCTTACTTCGGCCTGAGAGTAAAGGTCGAATCCATAAGTCAGGCGGTTGCATATCTGGGACTCACTAAGGTTGCCGGCGTCGTTATGATGGCAAGCCTTTCAAAAAATTTAACCGCTGCCCAGAAAGGTTATGATCTGAATGAGGGCGAGCTCTGGAAATATGCAGTTTCATCGGCGCTTATTGTCCAGAGTCTGGCGGAAAAGCGTAATCTTGGAAATATTCCATGTCTCTTCACATCGGCGCTGCTGAAAGATATAGGCAAGGTTATATTAAGCACCCACATCAGAGATGCTTTTCAACAGATTATTATAAAGGTGCAGAAAGAAGGCCTGACCTTTCTAGAGGCTGAAAAAGAGGTGCTTGGAATTGATCATGCGGAATTGGGCGCCATGGTTGCGGAAAAATGGCGATTCAGCCCTGAAATGGTATTTATAATCAGGAACCATCATGATCCCATGAAGATTTTAATAGGAGATGATCTTTCGATTCCGATTATATACCTCGCCGATACGGTATGCATGATGGTGGGAATCGGAGGAGGGGCGGACGGGCTCGCATACAGGTATTACCAGGAGGTCATGGACAGGCTGGATTTTACGGAACTCGATTTGCAGAAAACCATAGCCGATTTCTGGGAGAAGAACAAATCTGTCGAGGAAATGATTAACATTTCGGGAGGGCATTGAAAATGTCGTTTAATGTACTGATCGTTGACGATTCTTCGTCAATGCGCGCAGTTATAAAAAAGACCATCAGGTTATCAGGATTCGATGTTGGTGAGTATCTCGAGGCCGGAGACGGCAGGGAAGCTTTGGAGCTTCTTTCAAATAAATGGGTCGATCTCGTTTTATCCGATATCAATATGCCGAATATGAACGGTCTGGAATTTATAGCCGAGATGAAAAAAAACGAGCTGTTCAGTTCGATTCCCGTCATAATGGTAACAACCGAAGGAAGTGAAAAAAATATTCAGGAATCGATCCGGCTGGGAGCAAGCAAATATATAAAAAAACCATTTTTACCGGAGGATATAAAAAAAGCAATGCACAGCCTGGTGGGAGAGGAGGTTCGTGATGTCAGAGGAGATAAAGAAAGCGATGCATCAGGCGATTTCTGATGTAATGAATAAGATGTTCTTTCTGCCCGTTCAGATCAATTTGAAAGGGCTAGCCGTCAGAGAATGGTTTTCGAACAGGCATCCGCTGATTGGTGCGGAAGTTGGTTTAACCGGCGGACGATTGTCGGGGTATTCATATCTTATGATGCCGGGAGCAGCCGCAAGGGAGATGACCGCCAATTTTTTAGGCATTGCTGAAAAAGAGATGAAAGCAACCCAGGAAAGGGATACGGTAAAAGAGGCCTTGAACATGATTACCGGGAACATGCTGTCGCAATGTGACAAAAAAGGGTTTCTCAGAATCGGAATTCCACGGTTGATTAATGAGAACGACCTGCCGGCCGGCCGGCTTGACGCATTTGATAAAGGAGCGATACTCATTGAGACGGAGCATAGCCGCATGGCTGCCGGAATAGTTTTGAGGCGGGAGGCTTGAGGCGAAAGTCGTGAGGCGGGAGATGTAGATCGAATATCGGACAACAAAGTACGATGTTCGAAATTCTATATTCGGATTTCGAAGTACGAAGTTCGAAATTCGAAGTACGAATAAAAGGCGGGTTGTCGGATGGGGAAAAAAATAAAGGTATTGATAGTCGATGATTCGGCAGTGGTCAGAAAAATATTCTCGGAAGAGCTTTCGAGGGAAACGGATATCGAAGTGGTCGGCACGGCTCCGGATCCTTATGTGGCAAGGGATAAGATTGTGAAATTGAATCCGGATGTTGTTACGCTTGATATTGAAATGCCGAGAATGGACGGAATTACTTTTTTAAGAAAGTTGATGCGCTATTACCCGCTTCCCGTGATCATAGTCAGTTCACTGACGCAAAAGGGCGGTAAAATGGCAATGGAAGCATTATCAATAGGGGCCCTTGAGGTTATATCAAAACCTTCCGGAGCGTATTCCGTCGGAGAAATGAGCGTGCAGTTGGTCGACAAGATAAGGGCCGTTGCCGGGATCAGGGTGAAATCGGTCGCATCGGGAAATACTGAAATTAACACGCAGGAGAAGAGGCCGCCGAAGGCTCTGACCGAAACTACCAACAAGATAATTGCGATCGGCGCATCCACGGGCGGAACGGAGGCATTGAAGGTCGTGCTGACGGAAATGCCTCCGAATGCTCCCGGAATTCTTGTAGTCCAGCATATGCCGGCTCATTTTACA
>JAUPLM010000431.1 GCA_030836965.1 Thermodesulfobacteriota bacterium
ATAACCATAGAAGAACTCTGAAAATATGAACAGCTTAAAGCCATCTGAAATAGTTAAAGAACTGGATAAATATATAGTAGGGCAGCATAAGGCCAAGCGATCGGTTGCCATTGCCCTGAGAAACCGCTGGCGCAGGCAGCAGGTGCCGGAAGATCTCCGTGATGAAATTGCTCCGAAAAATATCATTCTTATCGGCCCGACAGGGGTCGGAAAGACGGAGATTGCAAGGAGACTTTCAAAGCTTACGGATTCGCCCTTTAATAAGGTTGAAGCTTCCAAGTTTACCGAAGTAGGATATGTAGGGCGGGATGTTGAATCAATGGTAAGAGACCTGGTCGAACTGACAGTGAATCTGGTCAAATCGAAGGAGCAGGAATCGGTAAGAGAAAAAGCCATGAATCTTGCGGAAGAAAGAATGCTCGACATCCTTCTTCCCAAACCCGGGCGACAGCAGGCCGATAACAGGGATGAAAAAGCTGAAACCGGACCTGAACTGGTCACTTATGAAAATGAAGAATCGTCGTCGACCAGGAACAAGCTTCGTACCATGCTCCGCGAAGGAAAACTTGACAGCCGTATCGTCGACCTTGATGTATCGGAAAGGCAAACGCCGGTCATAGAGATATTTTCCACCCTGGGCATGGAAGAGATGGGAATGAACTTCAAGGAGATGCTGGGCGGATTGATGCCTAAATCCACCAGGAAGAGAAAAGTAAAAGTCTCCGAGGCTATGGAAATACTGGCTCAGGAAGAATCCCAGCGTCTTGTTGACATGGAAAAGGTCGTGAAAAACGCGGTTTCGAAAGTCGAGCAGTCAGGAATTATTTTTATAGATGAAATCGACAAGATAGTCGGAAAGAACGGAGGTTCAGGCCCGGACGTATCGAGGGAGGGAGTACAGCGGGATCTTCTTCCGCTGGTCGAAGGAAGTGTTGTTGCGACAAAATACGGTCCCGTAAAGACGGATCATGTTCTTTTTATCGCTTCGGGAGCATTCCATGCGGTTAAACCGTCTGACCTGATACCTGAACTTCAGGGGCGCTTTCCCATCCGTGTGGAACTTGAAGCGCTCGGACAGAAAGAGTTCGTCAGGATTCTGACGGAGCCTAAAAATGCTCTCCTGACCCAATACCTCGCCATGCTGAAAACGGAGGGTGTTAATGTTTCTTTTGAACCCGGCGCAATCGAAGAGATTGCAAGAATAGCCGAAGAGGTCAACAGCCACACGGAGAATATCGGGGCGAGAAGACTTCACACGATCATGGAGCGCCTGCTCGAAGACATACTTTTTGATGCGCCCGACATGAACGGTAGCAATGTTGTTATTGATGAAAAAGCGGTTTTAAACAAATTGAAAGATATCAAGGATAATGAGGACCTGAGCAGGTATATTCTTTAAACAGCAGGTGGTAGCAAAATGACTCCAAACGTAGCGGATATCCTGGTTGAGGCTCTGCCGTATATAAGACAGTTTTACGGCATGACGATCGTCATCAAGTACGGCGGACATGCCATGTCGGATCCTCTCCTTAAAGAGGATTTTGCGCGGGATATAGCTTTGATGAAATTTGTCGGACTCAATCCTGTGATTGTTCACGGGGGAGGGCCGCAGATAAACCAGGTCCTTTCCCGGATGGGAATAGAATCGACATTCGTCAGGGGGATGCGGCTTACTGATGAAGCGACCATGGATGTCGTGGAGATGGTCCTCGGCGGAAAGGTCAACAAGGAGATAGTCGCCCAGATAAACCAGCACGGCGGGAAAGCCGTTGGTCTGAGCGGAAAAGACGGAGGACTGATCCTGGCGGAGAAGCTTCACATCGTTTACCAAAAAGATGAAAACACACCGCCGGAAATAATAGATCCGGGACTTGTCGGACAGGTTACGAATGTCAATCCGCTGATAATAAACACGCTTGCCGAAAAAGGGTTTATTCCCGTTATCGCGCCTGTCGGCGCGGGCAAATCAGGAGAGACGTACAACATCAACGCCGATCTTGTCGCCTGCAGCATCGCGATGGCGCTTTCAGCGGGCCGCCTTATCCTGCTTACGGACGTTGACGGCGTGCTTGATGTTTCCGGCAAGCTCATATCTTCTGTCGATTCGGCAACTATCGGGAAGATGGTGGATGATAAGATCATATCGGGGGGGATGATACCGAAAATTGAATGCTCAGTGAAAGCTTTGAATAATGGTGTTGATAAGGTTCACATAATAAACGGTAAAAAAAGACATGCCCTGCTGCTCGAGCTGTTTACCGACAAGGGCATAGGAACGGAAGTAAGAAGATGAAAAAGAAGAGTATTATTGAAAAAGCCGAGAAGGTGATTGCCGCAACGTATAAGCGCCCGCCCATGGTAATTAAGAAGGGTAAGGGCTGCGTTGTCTGGGATACCGAGGGGAAGTCCTACGTCGATTTTGTCGCAGGGGTGGCCGTATGCAGTCTGGGGCACGCACATCCGGGAGTGGTAAAAGCTCTCTGCGGCCAAGCCAAACTCCTTTTCCATGTATCCAATCTTTATTATACTATTCCCCAGGTTGAACTCGCGTCGTGGCTTGTCGAGAACAGTTTTGCGGACAGGGTCTTTTTCTGCAACAGCGGAGCGGAGGCAAATGAAGCAGCCATCAAGCTTGCCCGGAAGTATTTCAACGGAAACGGGGAAAAAGGAAGATACAGGATTATTTCCATGGAGAGGTCTTTTCACGGACGGACAATGGCTACTTTATCCGCGACGGGACAGGATAAGATTAAAAAAGGTTATGATCCTGTTCTTGAAGGGTTTGATTTTGTGCCGTTCAATGACGCTAAAGCGCTTGCCGGCAAAATAAGCTCTTCCACATGCGCCGTAATTATTGAACCGGTGCAGGGTGAGGGAGGCGTCCGGTGTCCTGATCCGGATTATCTGAAAAAAGTCAGAAAGTTGTGCGACAAGGCCGGAGCGCTTCTTATTTTTGATGAAATACAGACAGGAATAGGAAGAACCGGAAAGCTGTTCGCTTATCAGCATTCAGGAGTTGAGCCGGATATAATGACCCTGGCCAAGGCGCTCGGAAACGGCCTTCCGATCGGCGCCATGCTCGCGAAAGAGCATGTCGCTTCAGCATTCGGGCACGGCTCTCACGCAACGACATTCGGCGGAACTCCCGTAATAACAGCGGCTGCTCTTGAAGTTCTGAAGATAATTGCAGAGGAAAAAATCGTTGATAATTGCAGCAGGATGGGCGCCTATTTCATGAAAAAGCTTCTCTGGCTTAAAAGCAGGCATTCTTCTGTCAGGGAGGTGAGGGGAATAGGCCTTCTGATCGGAATGGAGCTTGATGTTGAAGGGGAGCCTCTGGTCAATAAGTGCCGAGAGAGGGGATTTCTTGTAAACTGCATACAGGGCAATACACTGCGGTTTGTTCCGCCTCTTATCATCGGCAGGAAAGAGATAGACGCGCTTGTAAATTGCCTTGATGAAATATTATAAGATTTTTTAGATATTAAAAAATGATAGAAGTATAAAGGTCTCGATAGAGGGTGTCGTGAAAAAAGATATTCTGACCATACTGGATCTTACAAAAGAAGATATTGACTGTTTGCTCGACAGGGCTGCCGTACTCAAGAGAATGCGGAAAGAAGGCGTTATAAACAGGCCGTTTGAGGGGAAAACACTGGGTCTGATTTTTGACAAGGCTTCAACACGTACGAGAGTATCTTTTGAGACCGCAATGATTCAGCTCGGCGGCACCCCGCTTTTTATCAGCGCCAGGGATACTCAGATAGCAAGGGACGAACCGGCCAGAGACACCGCGAGGGTTCTTTCAGGATACCTTGACTGCCTTGCCATAAGAACCTACTCCCAGGACCTGCTCGAGGAGTTTGCGGAATATTCTTCGATACCGGTAATAAATGCGTTGACCGATTTATATCATCCGTGCCAGGTTTTGAGCGATATCATGACTGTAAAGGAAAAAAAGGGAAGATATGACGGGATCAGG
>JAUPLM010000432.1 GCA_030836965.1 Thermodesulfobacteriota bacterium
CCCAGTTGAACGGCGGATCCCCGGATGTTGAGCAGATCGGGGGACAACCGGGTTTCAATAACCACCCGCGGATAGGCAATCTCCAGTTTTTTAAACTCCAGGCTTTTCAGATAATTTCTCACAACATCATTGAGGTTGATAACTGTTTCGTTCTGAAGGCCTCTCCGGGCAAGGGCCAGCAGATCCTGAACCACAGCGGCGGCTTTTTGCCCGGATTCTTTCACCGCAACAAGCGGTTCCCGCAGCGTGCTGTCCGCAGGCAATCGCATAAGCAACAAGTCCGGATATCCCACAAGCCCGCTGAGGATGTTGTTAAGATCATGGGCCACGCCGCCGGCAAGCATCCCTATGGCTTCCATTTTTTTGGCCTGCATGAGCCTTTCTTCCAGAAGACGCCGCTCCTGTTCGGCGCGGATGCGTTCATCCATCTGATCCTGGAGCCTGCGGTTGAAATCTTCGAGACTGAATGCATGCCGGATGAGAAAAACGGCAATAATCCCGACAAATACCGCGGCGACAAAGGCATCTATGGTTCCGATTATCAGCAGGTCTGTGTCAATACGGCCCCACCAGATCAGGCTGTTGATGCTGTTCATGACAAGGGTGACTAACTCGGAAAGGATTACTGCAATGCCAAGGATATACCAGTACCAGTGGCTGGTTTTGCGCAACCTCTCGGAGAACCGGTTAATAATTGAGTTAACATATTGAAATAACATTTTATTCCTTCATAGGCAAATCTTAAGCTCTCAATAAAATATTAACCGTGATCCGATGTTTATTCGAGGATCTTGATTACTGCCATTATCGACCGAATCGGAAGGATTCTTAAACCAGACTCCTCGCAGTTTTAAACTTTTGTCCAAAATTTTTGATGTTATACGATAAGGTGAATAACCGGTAATTTTAATCAGATGCCATTTCAGTTTTCCTTACTTCCAAGACTTTACCGACAAGCCCCACATCCGGCTTAAGTGTCATTTTGCCCGGCTTCCAGCCCGATGGGGTTGCTTCAGTTCCTTTGCTGTTTCTAACAAGCTGGAAGGCCTGAATCTGTCTCCTTTCATTTCTTTTTACGGGCAACTCTTGCAGAAAGCAGCACCGGGGCATATACGGGCGAAAAAGGCGGGGCATACGTTTTCTTTCATCTCAATTGGCCCGGTCGGTTATGCATATATATTTCCGCCATTGGCTTCAGGTCGAGGCCCCTACCTGTTTTGCCTTCAAAAGAACATCATGTTCAGTATCTTCATAGCGTTTGGCTATCTGGTTGAATTCATCGGCAATTTCCGTAAAGGCATCAACCATATCGGGGTCGAAGTGCGAGCCCTTGCCCTCAACAATAATCCGGAATGCTTTTTCGTGGGGCATGCCCTCTTTATACACACGCCTGCATATGAGGGCATCATATACGTCCGCAACAGCCATCAGGCGTCCGGAAATGGGGATGTCATCACCGGACAATCCTTCGGGGTAGCCCGTACCATCCCATTTTTCCTGGTGAGAATACGCGATTTCCTTGGCCAGGGTGAGGAAAGGCAGCTCCAAACCAAGACGCCGTTCCGCAGCAATTATTGAGTCGCGGCCCAGTGCGCAGTGGGTCTTCATGATTTCAAATTCTTCCGGAGTGAAACGCCCGGGTTTAAGAAGAATATTGTCGGGAATGCCTACTTTGCCTATATCATGCAGCGGAGTTGATTTGAAAAGCAGATCGATGGTTTTGTGATCATTAAGAAAATTGCTGAACCGGGGATGGTGACGAAGTTTTTCTGCTAATGCCTTGACATAGAACTGGGTCCGGCGGATGTGATTGCCGGTATCGTTGTCCCTGGTTTCCGCCAGTGATGCCATTGCAAGAATGGTAACTTCCTGCACCGCGACAACTTCCTGTGTGCGCCGCTGCACTTCGGCCTCAAGAAATTCATTTTGATTCTTGAGAAAGTCTCGCACCCGCTTCAACTCCAGATGTGTTTTTACACGCGCCATCACCACGGGTGGACTGATTGGTTTGGTGATATAATCAACCGCGCCGAGTTCGAAACCTCGCATTTCATCCTCAACTTCAACTTTAGCGGTCAGAAAAATGACGGGGATGTCTTTTGTCTCCGGGGCTGCTTTTAAATGGCGGCAAGTCTCATAACCATCCATAACCGGCATCATGATGTCGAGCAAAATGATGTCGGGAGGAGTACCGGTCGTAGCGACTTTCAATGCCCGTTCACCATTGTTGGCGATTTTTACCTTGTAAAAATCTTTGAGCAGTCCACTCATCAAAGAAAGGTTGTCCGGCGTATCATCGACTACCAGAATCGTCGATTTATATATAATGCCTGAATCTGTATCCATTTAGCCTCCTCATAATTTATATTTCCAAACCGTTACATATTATCCAGCATCCCGTGTTCTGATGAAAACCTTTACGGTGGTTTAATCAGGCTTTCCCCCATCGGCTTTATCAATTCCAGCGCCTTCTCAAAATCATACTGTTTAATTGCATTCTCGAAAGCACCGAAATGCTTCGTTCCAAGTATGCTTCTCAGGGCGTTATCTTCCGTCTCGAGATAATCTACCGCTTCGCTGTCATAGTTGGCGAGGAGTACCGCCATCTTTTCACAAACCTCATTCGCCTTCGCCCCGTCCACCTTGCCGGCCTCTTTCCGTACCGTGTCCGCGGGAAAGGCCTCTCTCAGGCCGGCGAGAAGTTTGCCGTGCTCTGCGCCGAAAGTTTCCAGTGTTGTTCCGATTTCTTCGCGGGGCAGTCTATCCCGGATCGATTTCTCCAGGGTAGCTGCCAATTCCTGTAACTGCGAAGCACCGATGTTCCCGCTTACCCCTTTTGCAGTGTGGGCCAGACGTTCTGCAGTCCCGTAGTCATCGGCATCGATGCTTTGTCGGATCTGTGCCGGAGCCTGCCCCTGATTATCAATATACTTTTTCAGCATGTCAACGTAAAAAGCCTTCTTGCCCATGACCCGCTTCATTCCGATGTTGGTGTCGAGTCCGGGGATCTCGGGCAAGTCCACCTGTGGAGCCGGATTTGTCTCTTCCTTTTCTGTTGCCTTTATGGACACTGCCGTGGCTTCCTGAACCTCGTCGATCTGACGGGGTTTAATCCATTTCAATAACTTCCCGAACAGTTCGTCGGGGTCTATCGGCTTGCCGATATGATCCCACATCCCTGCTTCCCGGCATTTCTCAATATCCGCTTCCATGACGTTCGCTGTCATTGCTAAAATGGGTATATCTTTAAAACGTTCGTCTTTACGTATTTCACGGGTGGCTGTTGTACCGTCCATGACCGGCATCTGCATATCCATAAGCACGATATCGTAGACCTGTTTATCAAGCATCTCTATCGATTTCCGGCCGTTCTCGGCTATATTCACCCTGAATCCGGCATCGGTGAGCAGTTCTTTAGCGATCTGCTGGTTGAACTCGTTATCTTCCACAACGAGGATGGAAGCACCTCTGATTGCAGTCAGATTTTCTACGGCCTGTATTTCCTGTTGACTCTCATCCTTCTTTTCATCACATTTTCCTCCCATAACATGGATCAGTGTGTCGAACATCGTTGAAGGACTTACCGGTTTAATCATCACGTCTTCAAGCCCGGCCATGGATGCTTCTTTAAATACTTCTTCGCGGCCATAAGCCGTGACCATTAACATGTGCGGGTAGGCATTCAAAGAGAGTTTCCTGATAGCCCTGGCCGTTTCGATACCGTCCATTCCGGGCATTTTCCAGTCGAGCAACACGACATCGTAAGGATGGCCTGCTTCGGCGGCAAAACTAATCTCTTCAAGTGCCGACTTCCCGGAATCTACATCCTTAACTACAAAGGTCATCCCATATAGCATGTCGGATAAAACGATACGGTTCATGTCGTTGTCATCCACCACGAGGATCCTTTTCCCCCGCAGGTCGGGTTCAGGCAGAAATGTTCGTGTTTTGGCAACGCCTTTGCCCAGGCGCGCCGTAAACCAGAAAGTGCTTCCTTTGCCATATTCACTTTCTACTCCCACATCTCCCCCCATGAGATTGGCAAGTTTCTTGGAAATTGCAAGCCCCAGCCCTGTGCCGCCGTACTTCCGCGATGTTGACATGTCGGCCTGCTGAAAGGATTGAAACAACTTGCCGATCTGTTCCTCCGTCAGGCCGATGCCGGTGTCACGAACGGCAAAGCGGAATAGACCGTCCTTTTCAGTTTCTTCAACGACTTTGACGGAAACGACTATTTCACCCTGCGCGGTAAATTTGACTGCATTGTTGGA
>JAUPLM010000433.1 GCA_030836965.1 Thermodesulfobacteriota bacterium
CAGGTGCATATGTTGCTGAAATTGTAAGAGCCGGAATACAATCAATACACAGGGGGCAGATCGAGGCCGCGAGGTCTCTCGGCATGACATATGCCCAGTCCATGATATATGTCATTCTTCCCCAGGCATTGCGCAGAATCCTTCCTCCCCTTGCCGGCCAGTTTATAAGCCTGATAAAAGACTCTTCGCTGCTCGGAATTATTGCCGTAAGGGAGCTTTCGAAAGCAACAAGGGAGGTTGTAACGACAAGTCTTCAGCCTTTTGAACTCTGGTTCGTCTGCGCGCTTCTATACCTTTTTCTCACTTTTACATTATCCATGTTTGTACAATACCTTGAAAGGAGGACGGCGGTATAGTGATAGAAGTCCAAAATGTTTATAAAACCTTTCTGATTCCCCATATTGTCCAGGCTCTTGTAAATGTATCGTGCAAAATAGAAGCAGGAGAAGTAGTTGTGGTTATCGGGCCTTCCGGATCAGGAAAAAGTACTTTATTAAGGTGCCTTAATCATCTCGAAACGGCTGACAGCGGCAAAATCTTTATTGAAGGAATTGATATTCTCAATCCCGAATCAGATATAAATAAATTACGGGCTGAAGTGGGTATGGTTTTCCAGTCTTTCAACCTCTTTCCGCACAAAAATGTTTTTGACAATATAACACTGGCCCAAAAAGTAGTCCGCAAACGCACAAAAGCGGAAGCTTCGGAAAAAGCCTTTTCATTGCTCAATAAAGTCGGAATAAAGGATAAAGCAAATGCATATCCTGATCAGCTTTCCGGCGGGCAGCAGCAGCGTGTGGCAATAGCAAGGGCTCTTGCTATGGACCCCAAAATCATGCTTTTTGATGAACCGACATCCGCCCTTGATCCTGAGATGATCGGTGAAGTTCTGGATGTCATGAAAAATCTCGCACGGGAAGGGATGACAATGGTAGTGGTAACTCACGAAATGGGATTCGCAAAAGAGGTTGCCGACAGAGTTATATTCATGGACATGGGAGCTATCATTGAAGAAGGAACTCCGGAGCATTTTTTTACCAGCCCTGTTAACGAGAGAACAAAACTTTTCTTAAGCCAGATATTATGATTTGATCCGTTGGCTAAATAAATGAAGGAAAGGCATTAAATTCAGCATATTTGAACCGATAAAGCACCATATCTTGTACTCATTACGTCGCGATACACCTTCTATTGTGTTTTTTCCTTTACAATCAGTTTCCTTTCTGTTATGCTCCTGCCGGTAAAATAGTGAACTTTGAATAACTCACATTTGCCGGGTCGGGGCATGAGAACTCAGGCGAACCGCGGGAAATTTCCTATAATGATTACTATATTTCTCTTAACAATTTTCAAGGGGGGCATGTCCGTATATGAAACTTAAATCGCTGGAAATAAGCGGATTTAAATCCTTTATAGACAAGGCCAACATCGAATTCCCTCCGGGTATCTGCGCAATTGTCGGCCCGAACGGTTGCGGGAAAAGTAATGTTGTTGATGCATTAAGATGGGTCATGGGCGAACAAAGTGTGAAGCAGCTGCGCGGGAAATCCATGGAAGACGTCATATTTTCAGGAACGAACGGTAAACCGCCGCTGAATATGGCCGAAGTAACACTTACACTAGCAAACGATAACGGATCGGCGCCTGAAGAGCTTAAGGACTTCACGGAAATCATGTTGACAAGGCGGCTTTACCGCTCAGGAGAAAGCACATACCTTTTAAATAAAAAACCCTGCCGGCTTAAAGACATTCATCATATTTTTTTAGGCAGCGGTCTCGGTCCGAAATCATATGCCGTGATACAGCAGGGAAACATCGGGGCAATTATCGATGCCGGACCTGAAGAAAGAAGATTTTTTATAGAAGAAGCTGCCGGCATCACCCGCTACAATACCCGTAAAAATGAGGCATTACGCAAGGTAGAGGCTACTAATCAAAACCTTTTGCGCGTCACCGACATAATTTCCGAAATAAACCGGCAAATGTCCGGATTAAAGCGTCAGGCCAGGAAAGCGGAAATTTATAAAAACTTTCAGGAACGCATCAAAAAGCTGGATACATTTATCACGATCTTTTATTTTGACGAATACACAAGACTGATAGATGAAACAGATGTAATATTGAGAGATTTAAGGGATACGGACATAGGACATGTTTCACAACTTAGAAAGCTGGATTCTGTTGTTGAGGAGATAAAGCTTAAGCTTTCTCAGAAGAATCAGGAAATTTCCGAGCAGAAATCAGGTATATTTGAAATCCAGCGCAATACTGACAGGATGGAAAATGATCTCCTGCATCTTCGTAAAGAGGAAGAGAGGCTTATTGCCGAGATATCGGAACTGGAGTCTGCTCGCGCAGAACTTGATGAAAGAAACGGTAAAATTCTATCCGAAATATCCCAGGTCGAATCCCAGACCGTTATTATAAGCGATGAAATAAACACGGCACGTTCCGGCCTTGACAACGAAAGAGACGCCTCTTTGAATATAAGGAGCCGGCTATCGGAGCTGAACAGTGAGCTTGATGCATGTAAAACCAATCTTATGAATCTTGTAGCTCACGAAGCCAGATATAAGAACATCTATCAGAATGCGACAAACAACAGGGAGAACCTTAAAAGACGGCTCAAAAGAGCTGATGAAGAATATGCGGTTGCAGCAAAAAAAGTTTCCGAAATAAAAGATATAGAGACAAAAGCAGGAGATGAACTCAAATCATGCAGACAAACCATAGATGAACTGGGTAAAGAAATAAACGGCGCCCAGTTGCGGCTTTCGGAAAAAAGCGGACTGCTGGGAAGCCAGGTAAAGAAAGTACAGACTCTTGAGATGGACAGGAACAAGGTAAAGTCACGATATGCCGCTTTGAAGAAAATGGAAGATAATTTCGAGTGGTATAAAGACGGTGTCAGAACCATAATGAAAAACCGAAGCGGGCAGGACGGGAGCGAAAGCGGTATTGCAGACGGTATTATTGGACTCATGGCAGATATCATAGAACCTGAATCTTCATTTGAAACGGCTGTAGAAGCTGCTCTGGGCGAATCCCTGCAGTATATTCTCGTCCGGGATCAGAGTGCCGGTAATTCGCTGATTCAATTTCTGCTGCATAAGAACGCGGGCCGCAGCGGATTCATTCCCTTATCATCCATAAGAAAGCCGGAATGCGAACATTATAAAACCCCCGACCCCGCGAAACTGCTCTTAAACCATATCACAGTTAAACCTGGGTTCGAAAAAACGGTTGAAACTCTTCTCGGCCACGTTGTTGTAACTATGAATATCGGTGAAGCGCTTGATATTTTCAACAGCAATGGATCTTTTCAAACGGTTGTCACGAAAAACGGTGACATTATTTCTCACCATGGAACAATGGCTGGCGGAAGCAATGACAGTACTGCCGGAATCCTGGCTAAGAAGAATGAGATAAAAGAGCTCGAAAAGCAGATATCGGTTCTCGACAGAGATAGTGAAGACGCCCGTACCGTTCAAAAAACACTGGAATCAGAAGTGAAGGCTGCGGAAATAATCCTGCAGAAACTGAAAGAACAAAACAACAGAGCTGTACAGGATGGGCTTGAAGCGGAAAAATTTCTTTACAAGTCATCCGAAGATCTAAAACACGCAACCCGTCATATGGAAATAGTTCAGCTCGAACAGGAACAGCTTATCGGTGAAGAAAGCGATATTGATGAGGAGATAGCCAAATATAACGATGCGCTTTCCGTAATCGAAAGAGAAGTATCCGATGCCCGTGAAAAAACAGAGGCGCTCTCCGGGAGAATTGGCTCTGCCACATTGGAACTCTCTTCCTATGATCAAAAAGTTGTCGATCTCAAATTAAAGCTTACATCACTTAATGCGAAACTGGAGAACGGAAACAATTCATTAAAACGGCTTCGGGAATTCCATGATGACGGGATAAGGCAGATAGATATGCTCGGACGGGAGATAACGGAGAAGACCCGTAAAGTCGAAACTTCTAGACTCAGGATAACCGAAAACAACCTTGCTCTTAAGGAAATGTATGACAAAATAAAAATTATCAGGCAGGCGCTCGACAACAACGAGGCCGATTATAATTCAATTGATATCAGGCTGAAAGAACATGACGACCTCATTTCAAGCGTAAAAAATGAACGGGAGCAGACTCTGGATAAACTGCGTTTGCTTGAAATTGAACAGTCTCAAAGACATATACAGCGTGAAAATATCGCAAAAAGATTCGAAGAACGTTATCAGTCACTCTTTACAGATGCAAAATCCGTTTCAGAGTCGTCGGGCGAAAAACCGCAAACAACCATCAATGAAATGGAAGCGGAACTTGACCGGTGCAGGAAAAAAATCGGGGATTTTACGGATGTCAACCTCGGCGCAATCAAAGAATACGAAAATCTCAAAGAGCGCTTTGATTTTCTGTGCTCTCAGCGTGACGATCTTGTGAAAGCAATTGATGATCTGCATAAAGTTATCAGGAAGATAAATAAAATATCCCAGGAACGGTTTTTAAATACCTTCAATGAAGTAAATAAAAAGATAGGAGAGGTGTTCCCGAGTCTTTTTGAGGGAGGCTCCGCCAACCTTGTTCTGACAGAACCGGATAAGCCGCTTGAAACAGGCGTCGAATACATGATACATCCGCCCGGGAAAAA
>JAUPLM010000434.1 GCA_030836965.1 Thermodesulfobacteriota bacterium
AAATTCCAAGTTCGGTCAGCTTGCGGACAAGATCATCCATCTTCCCTTCCTTAAGAAAAGACTGTGCGACAACCAGTTCCAGGGGAGATTCGACCCCGGGGTCGGAAGAACCAGTAATAGAAACCTCCACCCTGGCTGAAGAGAATGCGGATATCACAGCTTCATACTGCTTCCCGGTTCCGTCAAAGAGCCCGATCCTGTCGCCGGGTTTCAAGCGTAGAACAGTTATAATATGCCTCGCGTCAACCCCTCTTACCGCAGGATTCGGCGCGGAAAGTTCCGATTCTTCAATAAAAAAAAGTCTCATTTCTCTTTTTTATATTTTTACACCGGTTTCTGCAAATCAATTTTTAAAACGTCCATTTGAAAAGCCGTCGTTTAAAAATAATTGTACCATTAAAATGCCTTGACCGGTATAAGGAGCCGTAAAAAATAACCGGAGATGTAATGGCTATTTTGTAACCGCCTCTAAGGCAAACAGCTTGACACCAGTAATGGCGTGTGGTAGTTTTTCGAAAAATTATTGAGACTTGTTTAACCCCTGTATTTTTAAGTACTTTTTTGTAATAGGTGGCATGATGGAGGAAGAAGCAAAAAAAGGCCGGGCTCCTTCTGGGAAAGATTCGCTTGATGATCCGGATCTGATGAATCTTCTTGAAGAGGTGAAAAGCGCGCTTGATGATGATGATGAAATCATCGAGCTTACAGAAGTTATTGACGGCGCCGAAGGAGCAGAGCTTTCTTCCGGGAATCGGCCCCCGGAAAGTGAATCAGTCGGAGATTCGGATATCATTATCAAGGATCTGAATGATGATCTGGGTATAGACGACTATGTTAAGGATGATTTCGCGGCATCCCTCGGGATGAAGATTGAAACCGATCCGGAATTTTCGGTTAATCAGCCCAACCCGGACGAGCCCAAACCTGGCGAGCCCGAACGTGACGAGCTCAAACATGATGAGCCCGATCCGGGCGCCGGCGAAGCAGCGGAATCCGGTAAAATAACAGTATCTCCCCGGCAGATCGAAGAAGCAATCGAACGTGTTGTCAACAAAATGCTTGGAGATAAGATCGACGCCATTCTTGCAAAGACAATCGAAAGGGCTGTTTCGCAGGAAATAATCAGATTAAAAAATATTCTTCGTGTCAGCAACGAAGAAGAAACCGATTAAGCCGTCCGTTAAAAGCGAAAATATATTATTTATGTCAAAATTGCCGGGGATTATTAATTAATCCCCTTTTTTATTAAAAGATCTCAAAGTTGTAATATCTGCGTCTGGAGTAACATTTATGAGTTCCGATTTGCTTGAACCGAAAAAGAGAGCGCGTTCCCCGCTGCCCGCGGCGGATGTAGCGGACGAATTAAAACCGGGCTCTGTTCCCGGCGGCGGAGAACTTCAAAAAGGTTATGAGCCCGGGGAAGTCGAAAAACACTGGTATCAATTCTGGGAAAAAGAAGGACTTTTCGAAGCGCGCGAAAAGAGCGGCAGCAAAAGCTATTCCATTGTTATTCCGCCGCCCAATGTAACAGGCGTTCTCCACATGGGGCATGCCCTCAATGTCACCATGCAGGATATACTTTGCCGCTACAGAAGATTGCGGGGAGACAATGTTCTCTGGATGCCGGGCACGGATCACGCCGGAATCGCCACTCAGAATGTCGTCGAAAAGAAGCTCGCCGCGGAAAATACCGACAGGCATAAACTCGGACGCGAAAAATTCATTGAGGCCGTCTGGGAGTGGCGGACACAATCAGGCAGCGCGATAATAAATCAGCTCAAGCGTCTCGGCGCATCCTGCGACTGGAGGCTCGAACGGTTTACAATGGATGAAGGTCTTTCCCTGGCCGTACGAAAGGTCTTCGTTCAGCTTTATCATGAAGGGCTTATCTACCGGGGAAATTACATAATCAACTGGTGTCACCGCTGTCATACGGCTCTTGCCGATCTTGAAGTCGAACATGAGGAGATCGACAGCCATCTTTATCATATCCGGTACCCCTTCCCCGGCGGTTCGGACGGTATAGTTATCGCCACAACGCGCCCGGAGACGATGCTCGGCGACACGGCGGTCGCAGTCAATCCGGATGATGAGCGTTACCGGAATTTGAAATCGGTTTCCGTAGTACTTCCCCTTTTAAACAGGGAAATTCCCCTGATCAGGGATGCCTATGTCGACATGGCTTTCGGGACCGGCGCCCTTAAAGTAACGCCTGCCCATGATCCCAATGACTTTGAAATTGGAAAACGGCACAATCTTCCTGAAATAAAGGTCATAGATGATGACGGGAAGATGACTCCCGAGGCTGGAAAATTCGAAGGACTCGACCGGTTTAAATGCAGGGAGGCCGTTGTCAAAGCCTTGAAAAAAGAAGGCCTTCTGGAAAAAGTTGAACCGATAAAGCACAATGTCGGGCACTGTTACAGGTGCAAGACCGTTGTGGAACCCAATTTATCCAGGCAGTGGTTTGTGAAGGTAAAACCCCTTGCCGAAAAAGCGATAGAAGCTGTTGAAAAAGGAAAAACCAGGATTATTCCCGAAATCTGGGCCGGAACATATTATGACTGGATGAATAATATAAAAGACTGGTGTATCTCGAGACAGATCTGGTGGGGACACCAGATACCCGCCTGGACATGCGATAAATGCGGTCATCTTGTCGTATCCATGGAAGCCCCCGCCGCTTGTCCCGCATGCGGGAGCGACCGCCTCATTCAGGAAACCGACGTCCTCGACACATGGTTCAGCTCGGCGCTCTGGCCCTTTTCAACAATGGGATGGCCTGAGGAGACCAGGCTGCTCAAGACCTTCTATCCGACATCGGTTCTCGTAACCGGTTTTGACATTCTCTTCTTCTGGGTAGCCCGGATGATGATGATGGGCATTCATTTCATGAAAGAGATCCCTTTTAAAGATGTTTATGTTCATGCGCTTGTCCGTGATGAAGAGGGCAAGAAAATGAGCAAATCAAAAGGTAACGTCATCGATCCGTTAAGCATAATAGATCAATACGGGACCGACTCCTTCCGCATGACGCTTGCCGCTTTCGCAGCTCAGGGCAGGGATATCAAGATGTCGGAAAAGAGAGTGGAGGGATACCGCCATTTTGTCAACAAGCTCTGGAACGCGGCCCGTTTCGCCCTCATGCATTTAAAGCAGCAGGAGACGGAAATAAAATACGAGAACCTCTCTCTTCCGGATAAATGGATACTTTCAAGATTAAAATCGGTAAGCGAAAACGTTTCGGCCGCCCTCGACAATTACAGATTCAATGAAGCGGCCGGAGCTCTCTATAAATTTATATGGCACGAGCTGTGCGACTGGTATCTTGAGGCTATTAAGCCGTCTCTTTACGGACACAAGGGAGAAGAGAAAAAGGCTGCCGCGCTGGGCACGCTGTGGAGGGTTTTTCATGACGCGCTTATCCTGCTTCATCCATTCATTCCTTTTGTAACGGAAGAGATCTGGCACAAGCTTCCAGGAACAAAAGGATCCATCATGAAAGCGGTATTCCCTTCGGATGAAAAGAATTTTAAAGCTCTCTCCCGCGACCCCGAAGCGGAACCCATGATGGAGCTCGTGATCGAGATCATAACAGGAATAAGAAATATAAGGGGTGAAATGAACATCACGCCTTCGGCATCCCTTGATGTAATACTCCATTCGGATGACCAAGCGGTAAGAAGCGTCATATCACAGAACGAAGATATTATCGTCGATCTGGCGGGCCTCAAATCCTTTTCAGTCAAAAAACCCGGGAAGCGGCCGAAGAAGGCGGCCATGGGTGTCACAGAAAGGGCTACAA
>JAUPLM010000435.1 GCA_030836965.1 Thermodesulfobacteriota bacterium
TCGGCAGATCCTATACTTACAAGCATAAAAGATCTGCTGAGAACCAACAAATACTGGCTCAGCAATGTCCTGACGGAATCGGCACGGTATCCGGTTCAGATTGAATGGCCGAAAACCATCATGAAAGATTACGAGTCGGCTGCCGCGGGTGAACTCTCGGAACTTGCTGCAAAATACCTTGATAACGACAGGTCGGCTACAATTATCATAAAGCCCGCTGAAGAAACAAAAAAGAGGCAATAATAATTTATTAAAACAGTGAATTGCGGAACCATATAAAATTTATTGCCCCGCTTTTTTTTGTCTGATAATAATACATTTAATGATTAAACCTGAAAGGATCCAGATATAATGAAAAAAAATGAGGTTTCCGGAAACCCTCTGAACGGGATATGGAAATTTTTTGCATCGGTAAAATTAACGGTTTCACTTCTTCTGACACTGGCTTCTACTTCCATTATAGGGACTGTTATCCCTCAGAATGAAAATCCAGCGGCCTATTTTCAAGAATACGGTGAATCCTTATATAAATTATTCGATTTTCTGAATATATTCGATATGTACCATTCATGGTGGTTTCAGTTTCTGATTGTTTTTCTGACGATCAATATTATAGTCTGTTCAATAGACCGACTCTCTTCGACCTGGAAAATTCTGTTCGCGAAAGATATTTCTTTCGATATCTCGAAACTGAGAAAATCATATAAGGAAGAATTTTCCGGAAACCAGACTCCCGAAGAGCTCAAGACTCTTTTCCTGCCCGTTGTTTCAAAATCATTCAAATATACGAAGGTTGAAGAGACGGAAAACGGGTTTAAAATTTTTGCGGAAAAAAGCCGGTGGACGAGACTTGGTGTTTATGCCGTGCATTTTAGCGTCGTTTTGCTTCTTGCCGGAGGATTAATCGGCTCGTTTTTCGGATTTGACGGTTCGGTGAATATTCCCGAAGGAGAAACCGTAAAGAGCGTCATATTGAGAAATACCGGCCGGGAGCAGCCCCTTGATTTTGAAATAAGATGCGATGATTTCAGCGTTAGTTTTTATGAATCGGGAGCGCCCAAGGAATATCTTTCAAAACTTACCATTCTTGAAAACGGGCAGCCGGTATATAAAAAGGATATAATCGTAAACGATCCTATCCGTTACAAAGGGATCAATATTTTCCAGGCAAGCTACGGAAACCTTAAACCGAAAGAGATATCCCTCTCCTTTACAAACCGGGAAACCGGGATGGTATACCGGCAGAAAGCTGCTGTAGGAGAGGAGATCAATATTCCCGAAGCTTTCGGGAAATTTGTGATAAAGGAATATTCCGGCTCATATGATTTCGGCGGGCACAATCTGGGAGAGACCTTCGTCGGAATACTGACCCCCTTAAAAGGCGACCCAGTGGAAGTGATTCTGCCCGTACATTTCCCGTCCTTTGACAAGATGAGGAAAGACGGATTGATCATATCGGTTGAAGAAGATGAGGAGCACCGGTATTACACCGGACTGCAGGTAACCAGGGACCCGGGAGTCCCCGTCGTTTATGCGGGATTTATAGTCATGATTCTGGGATGCTTCATCTCTTTTTTCATGTCCCACAAGAGACTTTGCATTGAAATCGTTAAAAAAGGGAAGAAAAGCAGGGTGATGGTTGCCGGGATTGCCAGCAAAAATCAACTGGGCATGGAAGTCAGGACACAAAGAATTGTAAAGATTTTGTCTGAAAAAGCAGGCATATTAAAAGGATGATAATAATGGATAGTTCAAATTTTTTGTCTATAACCACATTCATATACGGATTGGCGGCATTTCTTTATATTTTCGCGGTAGTTTTTAAAAAACCGGTTGCGGGCAGGCTTGGAACATGGACTGCTTTGGCCGGTGTTGCCGGAAACATCTCAGGCATCGCTCTACGGTGGAGTGAGTCGTATAAAATAGGTATAGGACACGCCCCTCTCTCCAATTTATACGAATCCCTTGTCTTTTTCGCACTTGTTATAGTTGTGATATACCTTGTGATTGAACGAAGTTATCGCAACAGGACTATCGGAGCCTTTACGACCCCGCTTGCCTTTCTGGCAATGGCGTATGCTTCTCTCTCCCCTAATATCAGCGATAGAATTCAACCGCTTGTGCCGGCCTTGAAAAGCAACTGGCTGATTGCGCACGTAATCACCTGTTTTATCGGATATGCCGCTTTTGCAATAGCATTCGGTTTGAGCGTGATGTACCTTTTAAAAGGAGATGACCGGAAGGATGAAACCCCTTTTTTAAAATTATTCCCGGATTTGAAAATTTTGGATGAGCTTTCGCATCAGATGATAATGTTCGGCTTTCTGTTCCTTTCAGCCGGGATAATAACCGGAGCCGTGTGGGCTAATTCCGCATGGGGACGTTACTGGGGATGGGATCCCAAGGAAACCTGGTCTCTTATCACGTGGTTTATCTATGCAACTCTGCTTCATGCGAGGTTTATGCGGGGCTGGCACGGAAAGCGCCTCGCATACCTTTCCATCATAGGTTTTGCGGCCATGCTTTTTACATATTTCGGAGTTAATCTGCTTCCCGGACTTCACAGCTACGGGCAGTGATTTTTCCTTGACAAGAATTATTGCACGGAGTAAACAAACCCTTATCATTTTTCCACCCAAATCTTGGTTATTGCTTTTAATTGACAGAACAGACGGCTTTAAACCTTTCTCGTAAACGGGGAAGAATATATATATATGTTGTATGTTACAGTTTAAGGTTTAATATGATTTGTTTCAGCGGTTTCTGTGAATTTATTAACCACAGCTTGACGGAGTATCCATGAGTACACCAGATGATAAAACCAAAGGAGTTTCTGCAGACACGGGCGGCGATAAGGCCGCAGCTTCGCTTAAGGGAGTCGATGACAAAGAGCATGGAGAAGATTCATCCGGATTCGTTATCCTCTTCTTCATCATCGGATTTGTCGCAAGTCTTTTAATTGGATGGGTTGTATTTCCGAAGCTTCTTTACTCCCAGAAACAGCAACCGGTCGATTTTAACCACGCGCTTCATGTTGAAACTGTTGATAACGGATGTGAAAGCTGCCACATTTTCCGTGAAGACGGAACTTATGCCGGGGTGCCCAAGCTTGCGCAATGCGCCGACTGCCACCAGGAAGTTCAGGGAGAAAGTCCGGACGAGAAGATTTTTGTCGAGGAGTATGTCGCAAAAGAGAAGGAAGTCCCCTGGCTTGTTTATTCAAAACAGCCGGACTGTGTTTTTTTCTCCCATTCCGTTCATGTCAAACTGGCGGGAATGGATTGCGTGACATGCCACGGACCGATCGGTGAATCAACAAGCCTGAAGCCGTATGAAGAAAACAGGCTTACCGGTTACAGCCGCGACATCTGGGGAAAGAATATGGCAGGGATCAAGAAAAATTCGTGGGACAGGATGAAGATGGATGATTGTGCCGAATGCCACGAAAAGGAGACCGGCAGAATAACAAGCGTTCAAACCGATAAAGACGCATGCTTTGTATGTCATAAATAAATGTAACCTTTCAGGTTCAAAGTTCCACGGTTCAGGGTAAGAGAACAATTATGAAAACCCCAAAGCAGCTGACAGTGAACCGTGAACTGTATAACCCGAGTAGTTACAGTTTTTTCAGATTTGAGGGGAAGAATCAATGAAAATAGACAGAAGATGTTTTTTGTCACTTGGAATTGGTGGCGCAGCCGGCTTAGCCCTTTCGCCAATACCCTGGAAGCTGGCGGATGACAGTGCGATATGGTCGCAAATGTGGCCATGGACTCCTGTTCCGGCAGACGGTGAGGCAACTTATGTAAAATCTGCCTGTACACTTTGCCCGGGCGGCTGCGGAATATCTGTCCGCAAGATCGATAACAGGGCCGTCAAGATAGAGGGAATGGAAGGGCATCCCGTGAATGACGGGGGTGTTTGCCTCCTCGGCCTCTCCGGATTGCAGCTCCTTTACGGACCGACCCGCGTAAAGACTCCTTTAAAAAGAGCCGGTGAAAGAGGGGAAGGCAAGTGGATCAGGATAACATGGGAAGAAGCAATCTCTGAAGTTGCAAAGAAGCTCGGAGAGCTGAGAGAAAACGGCGAATCGAGTTCGGTTGCATGCATATCCGGTACCGATAAGGGCAGTGTTCCGGCGCTCTTCAAAAGATTTCTTTCGGTATACGGTTCTCCCAATTTTATGCGGATGCCTTCCGTTATGGATTCTTATGAACTCGCCCTTTCCCTGTCGCTCGGGCTTACCGCACAGCAGGGCTTTGACCTTGAAAAAGCCGACTTTATATTAAGCTTCGGAAGCGGTATTATTGAAGGATGGGGTTCTCCGGTACGCATGATAAGAGCCAAAAGCTCATGGCTGCAATCCGGCGGTAAGACGGTCCAGGTTGAACCGCGTCTGTCGAATACTGCCGCCAAGTCCGATAAGTGGATTCCGATAAACCCGGGAACCGAATACGCTCTTGCTCTGGGACTTGCCGGAGAGATTATCTCAAAGTCGATGTACAGAAGTGATTTTGTAAACGGACGCACTTCCGGTTTTGATAAGTTCGCCGGATTTGTTATGTCAGCCTACACACCGGATGCGGTTGAAAAGATAACGGGTGTAAAGAAAGAGGTCATCGAAACGCTGGCTGCGGATTTTGCCAGGGCTGCAAAACCAGTTGCAATCTGCGGAAGAGGGCAGGGGAAAGCTCAGGGATCTCTGGGCGAATTGATGGCGGTCCAGGCATTGAATGCACTCGTTGGAAATATAAACAGGGAAGGCGGACTTTTTGCTTTCCCCAATCCCGGATACTTGGCATGGCCCGATTATGTAGCCGACGACATTTCTGCGGCAGGGATCAAAAAGGAAAGAATTGACGGCGCGGGCAGCGGAAATTACGGATATGCAAAAAATCTTACCAACCGTTTTGCAGAAAC
>JAUPLM010000436.1 GCA_030836965.1 Thermodesulfobacteriota bacterium
ATACAGTATAAATAAAAAAAAGGATATTTGTGTAAATAAACATATAAAAAGGAGATAAAATGATTCCTGAAATCAAAAGAATACTTTACGCAACCGACCTTTCTGCAAGCGCGGAGCATGCCTTCACTTACGCGGCAACCATAGCCAACAAGTTCGACGCTAAAATCACAGTGCTTCATGTCATCGAAACAATTCCCACAAGCACCGAATGGCAGATAGTTGAATATCTCGGAGAAGATCGCTGGAAAGAAGTCCAGAAAGATAATAAAAAGACGTTTATCGAAAACACAAATAAAAGCCTGAATAAATTCTGCAAAGAGATGTCTTTGGATTTCAAAGCCTGCCCTTTTCTTGTTGATGATATAATAATAAAGGAAGGGATTCCTGTCGATGAGATTTTAAAAACGGTCAAATCAAAAAAATGCGACATGGTTGTTATGGGAACTCACGGATACGGCTTGCTGGCCGACGCGCTGATCGGCAGTACTGCCCGGCGTGTCGTAAGAAGATGTGCAAAGCCGGTAATGATCGTACGTCTGCCCCATCGGAAATCCTGACGGGTTAGTAAAAATAAGAATTGGCTTTTTATACCACGCAGGTCACGAAGAACGTGAAGGAGGATATAATTCTTTCGGTTCCGCCTGCTTCTCCGTCTCAGGTGGATTAGTGGTTTAACTTGAAATTATTAAGCTTTTGCGGCTTTTTACTAAACCGGCATCCGTAGTCAATCTTTATGTCCATCCCGCGGTATAAATGTGCAACGGTATATAATTCTTTTTTCTGCTGTAATAATGCAGATGTGCCTTGGCGCAACCTACTCATGGTCCGTTTACGTCCGGCCTCTTAAGGAGCTGACAGGCCTTCTCCAGGGGCCTGTTCAGCTTCCGTTTTCCGTTTTTTATTTTGCTTTTCCTTTTACAATGATTTTTTCCGGCTTCTTTTTAAAACGGTTCGGGCCGGCATTATGCGGCGTATCTGGTGGTATTCTCTTCGGGAGCGGATGGATTCTTGCGGGATGGGGCAATAACCATTTTGCATTCACAATAACAGGCATAGGACTGATGGGAGGAGTCGGCGCCGGGCTTGCCTACATTGTTCCGATTGCGACCTGCATAAGATGGTTTCCTGAGCGTAAAGGTCTTGTTACGGGAATAGCCGTCGCAGGATTCGGGGGAGGGGCGGCCCTTGTCAGCCAGGCGGCCGGATTTATGATAAGTTCAGCCGGGAAAACTCCCTTTGAAGCTTTTACATTATTCGGCGTAATATTTCTGGTTCTGGTTTCCATTGCCGGATCCGTGATGAAAAATCCCTCCGGCGCAAAATCTGGAAACGAAAGCGCTCTCTCAGGTTCCGGTGTAATTTCAGAAAAAAGATTCAGGATACTTTATCTTGCCATGTTCACCGGCCTTGTCGCCGGTTTTGCAGTCAATGCCAATTTAAAACAGCTCTATTCCGGAAATAATATTGAAGAAGGAGTTGCCGCGGTATCCGTTTTTGCCGTTGCAAATGCGCTCGGAAGGGTAGCATGGGGCATGATTTTTGACAGAGCAAAAGCCTCCATTGTTATTCAGGCGAACCTGATCGGCCAGGCACTGATTCTTTTTTGTTCTTTTTATATATTAAGATCCGATACAGGACTTCTGGTTTTTGCGTTCCTTACCGGATTCGGCTACGGCGGAGTGCTTGTTCTATACGCTTCAACTTCCGCGCGGCTCTGGGGAAGCCTGAATGTCGGACAGATTTACAGCCTGCTCTTTTCCGCAAACATCCCGGCGGCCATATCTCCCATACTCGCAGGATACGGCTATGATTATCTGGGGAGTTTTACTTTTCCTCTTATTTTATCGGCCATCCTTCTAGTTTCGGCGGCTTTTATCGTCGGAAAGCAAAGAAATCTGCTTGATTCCGAATCGGTGTAACAAGGCTCTTTTGTACAAATCTTTTCTTTACAAAGAGGCTTTTATGGAATAATTTACAACGAATATCCGCGGGAGCATTCCCGGTGTATCGCATCAGCCGGTAACATGACGCATCCTTCGGTTCAGGTCCTGCTGGGCGATGTTTCCTGAGAACTTAGATAAGAATTATACATAGAAGATTAAAATTTGATTATATATAAGGAGCTAATTTTATGGCAAAAAAAATGAAAACAATTGACGGAAATACCGCTGCCGCTCATGTGGCTTACGCTATGAGCGATGTTTCAGCAATCTACCCGATTACACCTTCAACTCCTATGGGTGAAATCGCTGACGAATGGGCGGCACAGGGGCGGAAAAACATTTTCGGGCAGACTTTGAATGTTAAACAGATGCAATCCGAAGCAGGCGCCGCCGGAGCGGTTCATGGCGCCCTTGCCGCCGGAGCCCTGACGACTACATTTACAGCATCTCAGGGTCTTCTTCTCATGATCCCGAACATGTATAAAATATCAGGCGAGCTTCTTCCCGGAGTCTTTCATGTGAGTGCAAGGGCGATTGCGGCCCACGCTCTTTCCATTTTCGGGGACCATGCCGACGTAATGGCTGTCCGGCAGACCGGTTTTGCTCTCTTATGTTCCAATTCGGTTCAGGAGGTCATGGATCTCGCTCTTGTTTCACATCTTTCCGCCATAAAAGGAAGAGTTCCTTTCCTTCATTTCTTCGACGGGTTCAGGACTTCCCACGAAATCCAGAAGATTGAATTGATAGAATACGATGATATGGCTTCTCTTGCCGATTTAGAAGCGATAGACTCCTTCCGGAAAAGAAGCATGAATCCGGAGCATCCGACCGTGCGCGG
>JAUPLM010000043.1 GCA_030836965.1 Thermodesulfobacteriota bacterium
TCGGTGCTGAATTTCAATCAGGTGTTCCGGTTTGTAGTCTCTGGTTTATGGTTTATGGTTAGAATATTGACGGCAAAGTAAAAAGCTCGATATGCAAGGCGCGCGAATTTTGAGGAATGAGGCGTACATATAAGTACGCCGCAATGACGAAAAATGAATCGCAACACAGCAGAGCGACTTTTAACAAAGCCGTCATTCCTTATCCAGTCCGAACTCTGTATGAAGGACCCTGACGGCAAGTTCGGCGTATTTTTCCTCGACTACGCAGGATATTCTTATTTCAGATGTGCTTATAAGCATTATATTGATATTTTCCTTGGCAAGAGCCGAAAACATTCTCGCTGCAACTCCGGAATGATTCTTCATTCCAACACCTGTGACTGAAACCTTCGCCACGTTTTCATCTCCGAAAACGGATTCGGCGCCGATCTCCTTGGCAATCTTTTTTTCTATTTCAAGCGCTTTTTTGTAATCCGATTTGGGAACTGTAAAAGTAAGATCAGTCATCCCCTCTGCCCTGGTGTTCTGGATTATCATATCGACCAGTATTCCGGCGTCGGCAACCGGAGTAAATATTTTAGCGGCAATCCCGGGCTGGTCAGGAACCTTTTTCAAAGTGATGCGGGCTTCATTTTTGCTGTGAGTTACGCCTGAAACAACAAGGCGTTCCATGTCGGAATTTTCATTTACTACCATAGTTCCCTCCTCCAGTGAAAAGGATGATCTCAGATGCACAGGAACATCATATTTTTTTGCAAATTCAACTGATCTTATCTGAAGGACCTTCGCTCCAAGGCTCGACATTTCAAGCATCTCGTCATAGGATATTTTATCAAGTTTTCTGGCCTTTTTGCATATGTTCGGGTCGGCCGTGTATATCCCGTCAACATCGGTGTATATTTCGCACATATCCGCTTTAAGAGCCGCGGCTACTGCAACGGCAGAGGTATCCGAGCCTCCCCGCCCCAGCGTTGTTAGATTTCCGTAAGAATCACTACCCTGGAAACCTGCGATAACGACTATCCTCCGGTCATTCAAAAACTCTCTTATTCGTTTAGCGCCGATTCCTGCAATCCTCGCGTTTCCGAAATCGCTGTCCGTCAGAATCTCGGCCTGATGCCCCAGGAGAGATACGGCCGGATAGTTCATGCCTTTCAGCATCATGGCAAGAAGAGCTACGGTAGTCTGTTCTCCGGTAGTAAGCAGAACGTCAAGTTCACGCTTGTCGGGAACATAAGCAACCTGGTTTGCCATTTTGATAAGGCGGTCCGTAACACCCGACATGGCCGAAAGAATCACGACGACATCATTGCCTTCATCGAATGTTTTTGAAACGCGCCTCGCTACGTTACGGATACGGTCGATATCCCCGACCGATGTTCCGCCGAATTTCTGAACGATCAAACTCATTTTCTCCCTCATCAATCAATGCTTTCGTAAATCGCCGTTCGTGGATCGTGATTCGAAAAGCCGAACATCGTACATCGGACTTCGAATTTCGATAAAAGCCGGATTTCGAATTTTGCACTTCGATGTCCGATGTCCGATATTCGATATTCGGCCATTTGAATCCTACTATTCACTATCTAAAGATTCTTTATCAGATCCTCGGCTCTGTTTCCATGTGCCGTAATGCTGATTTTCCGTGTATCGTCATTTTTTATCTGAAAATGAATTACCATGTAATCCGCCGTCAAATCTTTTAAAAGCAATTCCGGCCATTCAATAGCAAAGATTCCGAATCTGTCAAGCATTTCGTAAAGACCGGTTTCATAAATTTCGTCTTTTCCCCTTATCCGGTACAGATCGATATGGAATAAAGGAATACGACCGGGATATTCATGGATAATTGAGTAAGTCGGGCTTGTAACGTAATAATTTTCCGGGACGCCAACTCCTTTTGCAAGCCCCTGGACAAAGGATGTCTTGCCGCTCCCAAGCTCTCCGGCGAGACCGATAATAAATCCGGTTTCGAGCATCCTCCCGATTTTTTCACCAAGAGACCGGGTTTCTGAAAGGGAGCCCGACATGATATATAAGGAATAAGGGGATCCGGCCAAGTTGTTCAATTCCATATGATAAATAACTGCTGAATTATAATACTCCGATAATGTTGCCCGCGAAAAAGGCCGTTTTCAGCACGAAGGGCATGAAGCAGTCAAAATTCTTCCGATTTGCGCAGGTATTGATTTAAGAACATCGGATGCAAGAAAGCCGAACGGCCCCATACTTTCTTCAAGATCATCCCCGGCCCTGCCGTGAAGATAAACTCCTATCCGGGCGGCCTCCTCCACCGGATATCCCTGCGCGACAAGTCCGGCTATAATGCCTGTAAGGATGTCGCCCATGCCGCCCGATGCCATGCCCGGGTTCCCTGTCGGATTTATAAAGACTCTTCCGTCAGGATGCGCAATAACGGTTCCTGCCCCTTTAAGAATAAGATGAACATTGAATTCAGCAGCAAAATCGCGGGCGCATGATATTCTGTCTTCCTGGATATCCGAAATATTTTTTCCGGTAAGCCTTGCCATCTCGCCGGGATGCGGAGTCATGATAACCGGAATTTTGAGTTTTTTCAGCAATCGGATTTCTCCGGCAAGCAGATTCAGACCGTCTGCATCCAGAATAACAGGCAAAGATGTCTCACGGAGTATTTTAATAACCAGTTTTTTTGTGGAAGAATCTGTTCCGAGTCCGGGGCCGACAGCAAGGCATTTCTTTCCGGCAAGGTTATGCATTATAGCGTCAAATGACGATTCGGAAAGAAACCCTTCCGTGTTTTCAGGAAGCGGACATGTCATGGCTTCAAGAATCATCGGCTCTATAGCCGGATTCAGGCTTTTCGGCACGCCGAGAGTCACAAGCCCGGCTCCCGCCCTCATTGCCGCCATTGCCGTCATTGCAGCAGCTCCGGTTTTTCCGGGGGAGCCGGCAACAATAAAGAGATGGCCGTTAGTTCCCTTATGGGCATTTTTTTCTCGTGGTTTAAGATAGGAGCTTACAATTTCATCATCAAGCAGGTGTTGTTTTGGATCTATTCTGCCGGTAACCAGCGGCGGGATGCCTATATCTATAATCTCGACTTCCCCGGAGTATCCGGCCCCGGGATATAGATAGTGACCTGTCTTGGCATATCCGAAAGTCGCAGTAATACCGGCGCATATCGCCTCCCCGCAGACCTGTCCCGTATCCGAATCAATCCCTGAAGGAATATCAACCGCCAGTACAGGTTTTTTAAGGCTGTTTATGAAAACAATTATGTCTTTGATATATCCCTTTATATCCGATTTGAGGCCGGTTCCGAAAATCGCATCCACCCATGCATCCCTGTTACTCATGAAAGTTCTGTTAGCATCAAAGGTTATGCGATCCGGAATCTCGACAACTGGATTACCAAACCTTTGAAACAGGTCCAGGTTTGCAAGAACGTCGCCTTTCACTGCCGTGATTTCCGACAAGAGGTAGACTATTACATCGATTCCTTTTTGTGAAAGATGTCTTGCGATCACGAAACCATCTCCGCCGTTATTTCCGCGTCCGGCTAAAATTCCGATCTTTTTAGCACTGATGCCGGGGAATTTCTCAAGGAGTATCTGCACAGCTCCCCTTCCCGCATTTTCCATAAGTATCCTGCCGGGGAGACCCAGTTCTATGGTCGCTTTATCTATCGCTCTCATTTCACCAGCTGTTACGATGTACATGATATGGTCTCTGGTCCCTGGTTACTGGTTACTGGTTTATGGTTCAAAAAACCGTACATTGGACTTCGTACATCTGACATGGAACACGGGAAATCTAAGATGGATTTTTTGATGTTCGATGTTCGGAATTCGATATTCGGTTCTTCACAGCTCCTTTATCAGAGCAATCATATCCCGGACGGCCCTTTCCATGCCTACTAAAACAGCTCTTGAGATAATACTGTGCCCGATGCTGAATTCCTTTATTTCACCAAGTCCTTTAAACGCCTTTATTGTCTGATAGCACAATCCGTGGCCGGCATTAACGCCCATTTTCAGTTTATGCGCCAGCTTAGCGGCATCTTCTATTCTGGAAAATGCCTTATCCTTTTTCCGCTGGGTTTTTACCTCACAAAAACTGCCCGTATGGATTTCAACCATTGCAGCATTGATCTTATGCGCAAGTTTCACCTGCTCCGGATCGGGATCAATAAAAATGCTGACCGGAATACCGGCATTCTGCAGGGTTGCCACGCTCTCAGCAATGGCATTGCCATGAACTATCAGATCCAGCCCCCCTTCTGTCGTCAACTCGCTCCGCTTTTCAGGAACGAGCGTCACAATATCCGGTTTGACGCTCAGGGCTGTTTCAATCATTTCAGGAGTGGAGGCCATTTCCAGTATCAGTTTCGTCTGAACGACGCTTCTCAGCGTCCTTACATCATAATCCTGTATGTGCCGTCTGTCTTCCCTCAGATGGACCACAATTCCATCCGCTCCAGCAAGCTCAGCAAGAACCGCGGCAGCAACCGGGTCAGGATAATCGATATATTCTCTCGCTTCCCTCAGTGTGGCAACATGATCGACATTTACAGCAAGTCCGGCCATCTTGAAAATCTCCAAAAAGTTTATGGTTTTATATTTTAGGGTTCAAGGATTCAAGGGTTCGAGGGTTCGAGTGTAAAAAAATAAGGTTTGTTCTTTTCCTTCACTTGACCCCTTGACCCCTCGAATCCCTGAATCCTCCTATAGATCTATATCTTCAACAACCTTTAAAAGCTCGCCGGCTTTTTTTTCCATCTTCTTTGCCTGATTACTGTTTTTCTCATGGTCATATCCGAAAAGATGGAGAATGCCGTGTACAAGAAGTTCGGCAACCCGCCGCTTCATTCCGGTTCCCGCCTCTTTGCCTTCCCTTTCAGCTGTTTCAACCGATATGACAACATCTCCGAGGATATCCGGATTTACGTCCCTAAACTTTTCATCCCGCATCGGAAAGGCAATTACGTTTGTTGGGCCTGTCCGGTGAAGATACTCCCGGTTTAACTTTTCAATCCCTTTATCGTCTTCAATCAGAATCGACAATTCGCCGTCAGGACAATCCAAGCCGTTTAAGATGGCCTGAGCCATTTGCCGTACGCCTGACTGCCTGATCCTGCGCCTGCTTTGCCTGTTGTTTATCAGAACTCCCATCTTTTCCTTTTCCATTACCCGCAACCTGAGCTTCGGAATATTCAATCCGGTGATGATATATGCCGTTTAAAATCGTATTGAAGCTTTTGGCTATATTATGAAGATCTCTTAATGTCAGTTCACAATTATCGAGCTGACCGTCCGAAAATATATTATTCATCAGATTCTGGACAAGCCCCTGGATCCTTGCCGGAGTCGGCATTTCAAGGGTCCTTGAAGCCGATTCAACAACATCGGCGAGCATCACGAGGCCTGCTTCTCTTGTCTGCGGCTTGGGCCCCGGGTATCTGAAATCATCGATTTTAACAGTATCTTCGCCTTTCATCTGTTTCGCCTTGTCGTAAAAATAGCGGATGAGGCTGGTTCCGTGATGCTGGCTGATGGTGTCCGTTATTTCATGACCGAGCTTATTTTGTTTCGCCAGCTCCACACCGTCCTTTACATGCGCCACAAGAATAAGGCTCGACATTGAAGGAGCAAGTTTGTCGTGCTTGTTTATGCCTCCCGACTGGTTTTCAATAAAATACTGCGGTTTGTTTATTTTTCCTATATCGTGATAATAGCCGCAAACCTTTGCAAGAAGAGGGTTTGCCCCGATTTCGGATGCAGCGGCCTCCACCATCGATCCTATAATAACCGAATGGTGGTAAGTCCCGGGAGCCTCTATCATAAGCCTGCGGAGAACCGGCTGATCCAGGCTTGCAAGCTCAAGGAGCTTGATGTCGGTCGAAAAATTGAAAGTCACCTCAACAAGCGGGGTAAGCCCCGCTGTTACAATACCGGCTCCCACACCGCCCAAAAAGGCAAATATCCAGTCCCACAGTAATTTCATCCAGGAGAGCTCGGAGAAATAAATATTCATTGCGGTAGCAACAATTATGTTAAAAACACCGAGCTTGACACCGGCCTTTATGAATACCTTTCGTTCCCTGCAATTCTGCATCCAGTAGGCGGCCATCATTCCGCTCAAAAGGAAAAAAATAAACATTTCAAACCGGTTTTGAAACACCAGCGCGGCACAGACGGACATTACGACGGTAAAAGATATGGCCGTGTTCAGGCCCATAAAAATGCATATAAGCATTGCTCCCGAAGCCATAGGAATACCGAGCTGAATCGATGTAGCTGTAATCGAAAGAGGCTCGTTCCGGGCAAGAGATCCCGACAGGAATGATGAAATTTCGGCAAGCAGAAAAAACATTATGACAACGCATGCGAAAAAAAGAATCTTCCTGTTATGATCACCGGTCTTTTCGTTTCTGTTCTTTAAATGGACAATGTAAGTTGTAACAAGCAGGCATAAGAGAATCATGGCGGCGCCGATGCAGGCTGCCAGTAACTGATCGTATCTTACCTTTGACTTAAGAGCTTTTAACTTTACAAGCTGCGGTTCGGAAACCTTTTCACCTTCACGCAGGAGCATTTCACCGGCCTTTACCTTGTATAGAACCGGGTTTACCTCAGTCACCGCCCGTTTTATTCTTTCTTCTGTTTCATTCCTGTTTAATGTTATATTCGGCTGAATAAGCCTGTTCACAAAATATAATGCGGCGTCACGTTTATCTGAACTGAGTTCTTTTAATAAGAGCCGTCCGATTGTTCTGACCAGGCCCTTTGCCTCTTCGGGGCTGTAAAAAGAGTTCAATTCATAAGTCAGCATTTCATTTTTTGATTCTATATCCCTTAATATTATTCCTTTTTCGGCTTCTTTCAGCAAAAAATCCTTGTCCGCCACTACTCCGTTTTCAAGTATTTTAGACAAAACTATGGTTACAGAATTCGGAATGTCTTCGGAGAACCCGTTTTTTTCTATATTGAGATAAACACTTTGGGGGATCGTAAAACCTATACGTTTTTCAAATTCCCTTTTTAGCTTCAAAGATATCCCGTATACTGCGGCAGAATGGTTATTTATCTGGTTATCCTTGGTCTTGAAACTGTCCGATTCATGAGCATTTCTTATATCCCGGAAGACCGCAGTCAAATGCTGGGTCAATTTTAATGATAGGAGAGAATCAAAATCATATATTGTAAGAACTTTATCTGCCGCAATCCTTTTGTTCGCATCAGAGGCATCCTTGTCCTCAATAAAAAAATCGTCCGAAGCCTTGATATCTTTATCCGCAATATCGCCTAAATTATAAGTATGTCTGATGGGTACAAGATTGATATAAAGGATAATAATAAATGAGATAATGACGCCTGAGAGTATCCACCAAGGCATGTTGCGGTTCGAATTAAAGATATCAACAACCGATTCTTTTATTTTTTTCAGCTTCATATATCAGATATTAAGTTTTAAGTATTAGGTATCAGGTGATAAAAGTACGAATTTCGGAAATCTAACATAGGACATCGAAATTGGCACATTGGTTTCCGATATTCTATATTCTATATTCGGCCATTGCCCTTTTCAGGTCTGTCTGTTCGCCTGTTTCCGCTTCTTTTCCTCAAGCCCTTCGTATGCTTCAATAATATCCTGCACAAGTTTATGCCTCACAACATCCGTTTTAGAAAAGAAGACAAATTTGATCCCCTCGATTGTCTGCAGAATATCCTTTGATTCTATGAGTCCCGATGTTTTCCCGGAAGGCAGGTCAATCTGGGTTATATCACCTGTGATTACCGCTTTTGAGCTGAA
>JAUPLM010000437.1 GCA_030836965.1 Thermodesulfobacteriota bacterium
TGCTGCGTGTTTCGTTCTGCCCATTGAAGACTCGATGGAGAGCATATTCGAAACATTAAAGCATACGGCAATCATACATAAAAGCGGAGGAGGAACAGGTTTCTCTTTTTCACGGATACGCCCTGAAAAGGACATAGTGCTGTCAACAGCAGGAATATCCAGCGGCCCTGTTTCTTTCATGAAAGTATTTGATATTGCTACTGAAACAGTTAAGCAGGGCGGTACCCGCAGAGGCGCAAATATGGGTATCTTAAGGGTTGATCATCCGGACATAGAATCTTTCATCAACCTTAAAAACGATAAAGATACGTTGAATAATTTCAACATATCGGTTGCACTCACACAAAAATTCATGGATGCGCTCGAAAAAGATTCCGAGTATGATCTGATAAACCCCCGGACTGAACAGGCAGCAAGAAGTGTTTCAGCCAGAAAAATATTCGATTCGATTGTAAATTCCGCCTGGCTTACCGGTGAACCCGGTGTATTGTTCATCGATAGGATAAACACTGACAATCCCGTTCCTCATCTCGGAAACATTGAAGCAACAAATCCATGCGGAGAACAGCCGCTTCTTCCATATGAATCATGCACTCTAGGCTCAATTAATTTGTCCATGATGATTGCAGGCAGGACTATAAATTACAACCGCCTGAAAAAAACAGTACATGATGCAGTTCATTATCTCGATAATGTTGTTGAGATTAATAAGTATCCTCTCCCCCGCATAGAAAAAATGAGCAAAGGAACCAGAAAGGTAGGCATCGGGGTAATGGGGTTTGCTGATATGCTCATTAAGCTTGGGATACCTTATGATTCGGATGCCGCATCATCAGAAGCAGAAAAAATAATGTCATTTATTTCCGAAGAATCAAAAATTGCATCCGCAGCACTTGCGAAAAAAAGAGGTAACTTTGCATTTTATGAAGGAAGTATTTATGATAACCCTCTGACTCCTTACATGCGCAATTCAACTACTACCACAATAGCGCCGACAGGAACTATCAGTATTATTGCCGGGACATCGAGCGGAATTGAACCTTTATTTGCCATAGCACAGGTTCGCCGCGTTCTTGAAGGAAAATCTCTTTCAGAGATTAATCCTCTTTTTGTGGAAATTGCAAAAAAAGAAGGATTTTATAATAATAAGCTTGTAAAGGACCTTTCGGAAGGCCGGTCAATTCAGGATATAAAAACCGTCCCGGATAACATTAAAACGCTTTTCAAAACATCCCACGATATTTCACCCGAACATCATATAAAAATTCAGGCTTCTTTTCAGAAATATACAGATAATGCCGTTTCAAAGACAGTCAATTTCAGTTCCGCCGCTTTACGCGCTGATATAGCAAAAGTATACCTGCTTGCCCACAGAAACGGATGCAAGGGAGTTACAATTTACCGGTACGGAAGCCGCGATCAGCAAGTATTAAATATAGGAGCGGGGAAAAAAGATTCGGTTAAAATAACCCCGAGGCCTCGGCCTGAACGCACAATAGGCACTACAGAACGTATCAAGACAGGATGCGGCAAATTATACGTCACGATAAATTCGGACAATAAGGGAATGTGCGAGGTATTTGCCCAGATGGGAAAGACAGGAGGATGTGCATCTTCTCAAATTGAAGCAGCTGGCCGTCTTATATCGCTTGCTTTACGGTCAGGTATAAAAGTTGAGGCCGTTATTAAACAACTTACGGGAATAAGGTGCCCCTCCCCCGCATGGCAGAATGGAGAAATGGTTCTGTCTTGCCCCGATGCAATTGCAAGGGTGCTCAAAAATAAAACCGATATTTCTTTAATAGAAACCGGAACAATGATGGGGGTTTGTCCTGAATGTAACGGACTTATCACACATGAGGAAGGCTGCATGGTCTGCCACTCCTGCGGATATTCAAAGTGCTGAACCGGCAAAGAAAATATTGCGCGATATTTTTTAACACGGTTAAGAAACTTATTCCTCCCTCCATCCATGTTCACCGATAAGCTTGACAAACCTGCATCCGCCTAAATTTGTCTTATGTATACCCCGTTCATCCCTGTAAAGCCTGATCAGATCCTGGGAATATTGATTTCCGACGGGAATTACCAATCGTCCGCCCATTGCAAGCTGATCCACGAGGACTTTTGGAATATCAGGTGCACCTGCCGTAACTACTATTGCATCGAATGGACTTTCAGACTCCCAACCGAGCGATCCGTCGGAATATTTTGTCACAATATTGTGATAATGCAGCCTGTCAAAAAGATTGCGCGCCTTTACATAAAGAGAATATATCCTTTCCGTTGTATAAACACGAAAGGCTATCTCAGCAAGAATAGCGGCCTGATAACCGGATCCGGTACCAATTTCAAGAACTCTGTCTTCTTTATTCAGTTGAAGCGCCTGAGTCATTTCTGCAACAATATAAGGCTGTGATATAGTCTGCTGCTCACCGATCGGAAGGGGAAAATCACCGTATGCCTGATCCATTAAAGCGTCACCCACAAAAAGGTGTCTTGGAACTTTTAGCATGGCAGCAATAACATTGGGGTCGGATATACCGCGGAGTTCGATCTGAGCTCTCACCATTTCTTCACGCATCCGCTCATACTTCAATGCTGTTTCATTCATGCTTGTTTTCCTACCAAA
>JAUPLM010000438.1 GCA_030836965.1 Thermodesulfobacteriota bacterium
TCAGGGATCTTGAACAATCGGAATCTGAGCTTAAGAAGGTTGATGAGCGTCTATCGGGCGCTTTGCAGCATCTCTCCGCGCACATAAACAATTCCCCCATGGCGGTTATCGAGTTCGACCCGCAGTTCCGCGTAATCCGCTGGTCCAAAGAAGCCGAGAAGATCTTCGGCTGGACTCTGGAAGAGGTCAAGGGGAGATCCGTTTTCGAAATGCGGTGGGTATATGAGGAGGATGAAGATCTGGTTCGGCGGGTATCCGCAGGCCTTCTTAATGGCGATAAGTCCTGCTCGGTTAACGTCAACCGGAACTACAGGAAGGACGGTTCCGTTATCCACTGCGAGTGGTATAACTCGGGTATTTATAACCCTGACGGAGAGTTGATTTCCATACTGTCCCAGGCGCTGGATATAACGGAACGGAAAAAGAATGAACTTTCGCTGCTGGAGAGCGAGGAGCGGTTCAGGAAAATCTTTGAAGAGACTCATCTAGGTATCGTTATAACCTCGCCATCATTTGTCTTTGAGAAAGCAAACCCCGCATTCTGCCGCATGATGGGATACTCGGAAGAAGAGATCCTATCCATGACATTCGCCGATATAACGCACCCGGATCATCTCGAAAAGGACATTGAGAATGTAAAGAAAGTGGGTCGGGGAGAGACGCCCTTCTACCAAACCGTGAAAAGATATATCAGCAAGAGCGGCAAAGTTCTGTGGGGCAACCTGGTCGTTTCAGGCATATACGATGAGTACGGCGCGTTGAGGTATTTTCTTTCCATTGTAACCGACATCACCGGGCGAAAGCAGATGGAAGAACACCTTCGTGAAAATGAAGCGATGATGCGCTATATAATCAAACATGATCCTAATGCCATTGCAGTCTATGACCGGAATCTCCGGTACATCGCTGTCAGTGACCGCTACCTCCTGGATTACAACATCAGGGAATCGGATATAACGGGCAGGCATCACTACGATGTGTTCCCGGAAATGCCTAAGAGATGGAAAGATGTGCATACGCGCTGCCTGGCCGGCGCGATCGAACGAAACGATGACGACTATTTCGAACGGCCCGACGGTTCTATTACATACAATCGATGGGAGTGCCGGCCGTGGTATAAATCAGACGGTGAAATCGGCGGCATAATTACATACACCGAAGTCACGACCGAACGTAAGAATGCTGAACTTGCGCTGCGGAAGAGTGAACAGCAGTTTAGACTGCTCTTTGAAAACATGGCCGAAGGCGTAGCGCTGCATGAATTGATCCATGATGATGCCGGTAATGCGAAAAATTATCGCATCTTAAAAGTCAACCGCGCGTACGAGATGCAAACAGGCATTTCCTCCGAACGGGCATGCGGATCTCTGGCCGGTGAACTGTATGGTACGGATACACCGCCCTACTTGGAAGAATTTACGGGTGTAGCACATAGCGGTGTGCCGTTGTTGTTTGAAACATATTTCGAGCCGCTGGGTAAACATTTAATTATTTCCGTAATACCTAACGAACGGGGGCAATTCGCCACGGTCTTTATGGACATTACTGAACGTAAAAGTATGGAAGAGGAGCTTTTGAAAGCCGACAAACTGGAATCGGTGGGTCTGCTTGCAGGAGGCATAGCGCATGATTTCAATAATATCCTGACTTCGATTTTAGGAAATATTTCCATGGCAAAGATTCAGGTGAAGTCCGGGCGGAAGGTATTCGATCTGCTGAGCGCGGCGGAAACCGCCACTATGATGGCGCAGGGACTTACCAGGCAGTTGCTGACCTTTTCCAAAGGCGGAGTTCCGGTTAAGGAAACCGCTTCGATTTCAAATCTCATCAAAGAATCTTCCGTCTTCGTCTTGAGAGGCTCAAAATCAGAATGCGAATTTTCAATAGCCGAAGATCTCTGGCCTGTTGATGCCGACCTGGGGCAGATAAGCCAGGTCATCAGCAATATTGTAATAAACGCGAATCAGTCGATGCCGGAAGGCGGATTAATCCTGATTACGGCAGAGAATATGACGCCGGAAAATATGAATGGAATACCAGTCAAACCCGAGCGATATATACGTATAACTGTTAAAGATCAGGGAGTGGGCATACCCGAAAAATATTTTTCAAAGATATTTGATCCCTATTTTACGACAAAGCAGGCCGGAAGCGGCCTCGGGCTTGCCACGGCCTATTCCATAATCAACAAACACAACGGGCATATCTCCGTGAACTCTTCTCCGGGAGCGGGGACTGCTTTTAATATTTATCTGCCGGCTTCCGGCAAAGAGATTCCGGAAAAAGAAGAAGCTGTTCTCCTGACGGGTCGCGGCAGGATTCTGATGATGGATGATGATGTGCTGCTGAAGGAGATGGCGGAAGAGATGCTCGATATGCTGGGTTATGATTCGGCATTCGCAAAAGACGGCGCTGAAGCTGTTAAGATGTACAAAAAAGCGATGAAATCGAAAAAACCGTATGATGCCGTCATCCTTGACCTAACCATTCCCGGCGGTATGGGAGGAAAGGAGGCCATAAAGATACTGCTGGAAATGGATCCCGAAGTTAAGGCTATTGTTTTCAGCGGTTATTCCGAGGGCGAGATAATGTCAAATTATCTTGAATATGGTTTCAAAAGCATGATGCCCAAGCCTTTTGATTCCTATGCATTGGGAAAAGTCCTGAGTGAAGTATTAAAAGGCGGCAAGCCGCTTAAAGAGAACTGAGAACAAATGCCGCCCACCGCACCGGTTACATCCCTGTTCCCCTGTAATTCATTTTGACATTTTAACAGGCTATGATATTCAAATCGGGACTGTAACGATCTTATGATGTAATTCCTGCAATATTCTTAAAATGAGACTTTACTAATGAAGGCGTCAATTAAAACTCTATTTGCGTTACTCTTTGTGATTCTTGCCGTACCGGGCGCTTCCGGCGCGCAAATGAATAAGCCGGAAATAAAGACGATGGAAAACTACGTCGCAGTGTTCGACTTTGAGGTCACGACCGGAGATAAGGGTATCTCCCGCCCGCTTACAGACAGAGTCATTCACGAGATTTCTCAGTCCGGCAAGTTCGATGTCATAGACCGGGGCAACATGAACAAGATACTCGGGGAACAGAAGTTCCAGATGTCGGGCTGTGTGGCTCAGGAGTGCAAAGTGGAAGCGGGACAACTGCTCGGAGTGGGAAAGATTATCAGCGGTTCAGTGGGCATGGTTGGGAGGGTATACTATCTGACGCTTCAACTGATTAATGTCAGAACCGGGAAGGTGGAGCTTTCGGCGGAGGATGAGTGCAGATGCGAACTTGAAGAACTGCTTGGCTCAACCAGGAGGCTTGCTAAAAAACTTCTCAGCGACAAAGGCGAGCCGCCCGCAGAGGATATCAGTGCAGCCGGACAGCCGGAAGCGACCCGTAAAGATTCACAGAAATCAACGCATTTGGCCCTTGCGAAGGAGGCTTTTAACGAAAAGAAATTCGCTGAACCGGAGGGAGAAAATACGATTGAATATTTAAGAAAAGTACTTACAGACGATCCTGGAAATGCCGCCGCGCTGGATCTGGAGAAACGGGCTGTCGCCGCGTATGAAAACGAGGCGGTTTTCGCCCTGGCCAGGAAAAATGAGCCCCGCGCCCTGGCAATATATCAAAGGCTCTTTTCCCTCTATCCTGAGAAAAAACAGTATCTGGATGAATTCGTAAGGATCGAGAAGACAAGATCGCTGGATATATCAGGCAACTGGTACCCCGGCCATGTGAGCGGCCAGGTCGCCATTCACAGCGACGGGAGATGTGTTTATAAAGGTTTTCTCATCGTCTCAGTCGGAGGGACATGGCGCTGCATTGATCCCGGCAAACGCTTGTTTGCAATAACCTGGAACCACGGTTTTACCGATACGGTAACGCTTTCCGCTGACGGACAGAAACTGGAGGGCGTCAATAACATTGGCGACCCTGTTTCATTCATGCGGAACAAGTAAGAAATAGAACGGATGTACCGATCTTTTGACGTAGTTTATGCATTGTTCTTGAACTTCTTTAAAGCTATATCTCATCAAAAGGAGAGAGACTGATGGATCAGAAAAGTAGTTTTTCCCCGGGACCATTCCAGATTGTCTACACAGGTTCGGCGGTCCTGTTTCTGCTTCTCTTCTGCTTCATGCAGCCTTTCCCCGGCCGGTTCATCCTCAAGGCAATCCCCGCCATGAGTTTGGCGCTCGCCTTTTTCATGGCTCAGGGGCTTGACGGCCGGCAACGATGGAGCCTGATAGCTGGAGCTGTTTTATGTGGCGTGGGCGACATGATCCTCGATATCGACCGGGTGCGTCTATTTGTGCCTGGTCTCGTTGCTTTCCTGCTGGGACACACCGGATTTCTTGTCTTTTTCTTCCTGCGCCGGGAGAAAAAAAGTACACGAAGGGTCTGGCTACTGCCATTCCTGGCTTTTCCGGCGGTCATGACCGCGGTTCTTGTGCCGCATCTGGACCGCCTTTTAATTCCCGTTCTTGTCTATTTGGCTGTTATAAGCCTCATGACCGGCTTTGCCATCGTCTCTGACCTCCACATCCAGGCGGTTCTGGGGGCACTTGTCTTCATGCTTTCGGACGCCCTGCTGGCGCTTGCCAAATTCGTCTTCAACGGTTTTCCCGGGCCGGAGTTCACCGTACCTGTCTACTTTACAGGATTATTCCTTCTCGGCTTCGGCTGCCTGAAGACCAGAAAACCACTTGACTTGGTTTAATACAATGATATCATCATCCTGAAGACAATCCAACAGGGGAAAAACCATGGTAACCTTCCGGTTTGATGAAAAAAAGGCCTTATCGGCAATTCTATATATATCTAAAAAACTGATAGACCGAAATAGGGTGTGTAAAGAGGCAAAACCCGATATGCATCGTATTTCGAAAATTCTGTATTTTGCCGACAGGAAACACCTGGCGCGGTCCGGGCGGCCAGCGTATGAGCGGGAATTCGGCTATACGAAAGAGTATAGAAGGTCGATTCGCATTCCCTGCGATCGAAACGGTTTTTCGGGTTAACTGGCATCCTTTTCCCAAGCGTCGTCAATTTTCTCGTGGATCAATCTGTTTCCCTGAGCGACGTCCTCTCCGCGACAACACTTTCGGGGGAGATATCGGGGACGTCCTCAACGATAGCCACCATAAAATTAGGAGATCGTGAAGATGAAAAAATATAGATCGGAAGAGCACAC
>JAUPLM010000439.1 GCA_030836965.1 Thermodesulfobacteriota bacterium
TTAAGCCTTGAATCACAGCGGTGCAAAGTCGCGGAAGAGGCTTTTCACCGTCAAAATGCCTACTTAAAAGCCCTGCATGAAACCTCACTCATCTTAATCGACAAAATAGATAAAGAAGAATTGCTCGAAAATATACTTGAGAGGGCTACTTCGCTTACCGGCACCGAACACGGATACATTTACCTGCTGGAACCGGGCGGCCGGCAGATGCAGATGCGCGTGGGTATGGGGTTTTTTAAAGGCCAGTTGGGACGGAGGGTTATTATAGGCCAGGGCATGGGGGGACAGGTATGGGAGACCGAATCACCGGTTCTGGTGGATGATTATCAATACTGGACAGGCCGCATTCCTGATAAAGTTCTGGACGGTTTGCGTTCTGTTGTCGGTATTCCATTAAAATCCGACCATCAGGTGCTTGGTGTAATAGGGCTGGCTCACGTGGATGTCGGCAATCGATTCAGCAGAGAGGATATTACCGTTCTGGAGCAATTTGCCGCTCTTGCGCTTATCGCCCTTGAAAAAGCGCGACTCTATGCGGATGTGCGCCGCGAATTAGCCGAACGTGAACGAACCGAAGCAATTATGCGCGAAAACGAAGAGCGATACAGAACCTTGCTGGAATCTTCTCCTGATCCGATCGTAGTTTACGACATGCAGGGGGTTGCCACTTATGTGAATCCGGCTTTTGAACAGACATTCGGCTTGTCGCGTGAAGAGCTTTTAGGCAAACAGATTAATTTCGTGCCTCCGGAAAACTGGCCGGAAACTAAAAAAGCCATCGAAAGCATGCTCAGCGGGAAAAAAATAAAGCTTTTCGAAACGCGGCGCCTGACCAAGGATGGAAGGGTTCTGGATGTACAGATAAGTTCGACTCTTTACCGCGGGAGTAATGGTCAGCCGGTGGGCAATATAGTAATTCTCAGAGATATAAGCGCCCGCAAGAGAGCCGAAGAAGAACTGCAAAAATATCACGGTCACCTGGAAGAACTGGTTGCGGAGCGCACAACCGAGCTGGCCAGTACAAACCTCAAGCTGAAAAAGGAGATCGAGGAGAGACAGCGGGTCGAACAAGCGTTGCGCAAGCGCGAAAAAGAGCTTCAGGCACAGTCTCATCACCTGGAAGAAGTCAACACGGCTCTCAGGGTGCTCCTTAAACAAAGGGAGGAAGACAAAAAGGAATTGAGTGAAATCGTTTTGAATAATGTCCAGGAACTTGTCAGTCCCTATCTGCAGAAAGTCATAAGCGGACGGCTGGATGCACGTCAAAGGACATTGGTGCGCATCCTTGAGACTAACCTGAAAAACATCATCTCGCCTTTCATAAGCAGGCTGACATCGCGGCTCGTTAATTTAACCCCTGTTGAGATCCGGGTATCCGGACTGGTCAAAGAAGGAAAGACCAATAAGGAAATTGCAGAATTATTGCTGATTTCCAAAAACACTGTTTTATTTCACCGCCATAATATAAGAAACAAATTAGGTTTAAAAAACAAGAAGATAAATCTTCGCACGCATCTCCTCTCTTTTGAATAATAGTGGTTATACCCCACTATTTTACCCATATTTTATAAGCTTGACAATATTGCCAGTTTGGATATTCTGCGTTTACTTTGTGAATTCCCGGCCTTTACGGTGTATTAATCCAGAGTCTCACCGGATAACCGGAGCAGACTGTTAGTCATTATTTTTATATTACAGCATCTTATATAACTGAATAAAATGGCATTAATTTCTTGACAAAAAGAAAGTGTAGCTTATATATACCCATTCGGCTGAATCATATTCAGTTTATTGTGTAGAATTTATATTGCGGTTATATTTCAGAAAAACGTGCTGATTTGAAGATTTCAAACTTTATTACGGTTGCAGCTCAGTTTCTGGGAGCAGGGCCGGAAAAAAAGGAGGTCTTGAGTATTGAACGTATCAAAAGATATCAAGCCAGGTGAAGTTCTTCTGGAACTTGATGAAATCCAGATGTTTTTCGGCAAGGTATGCGCTCTGAACGGCGTAAGCACCAAAATCAAAAAGGGCGAGATACATTCGGTTATTGGGCCAAACGGCGCCGGCAAAACGGTTATGATGAACTGTATCAGCGGTCTTTACCATCCGCAGAAAGGAAATATTTATTACAAGGGGGAAAAAATCAACGGCTTGATGCCTCATAACAGGGCAAAGCTTGGGATTGCGAGAACCTTCCAGAAAGTGGAGGTTTTCGGCGGAATGACGGTTCTGGACAATATTCGTCTCGGCCGTCATATTCATTATAAGTCAGGCATAATGAGCGGTTCGCTCTACCTGGGGAAAACGGCTAAAGAGGAGATTGAACACAGAAAATTTATAGAGGAGGAGATAATCGATCTTCTTGAGATCGAGCATATCCGGCACAAGCCGGTCGGGATGCTTCCATATGGTCTTCAGAAAAGAGTTGAACTCGGGCGGGCGATAGCTCTCGAGCCGGAACTCCTGCTCCTTGACGAGCCTCTGGCCGGGCTTAACCTTGAAGAAGTGGAAGACATGGCTCGTTTCATCCTGGACGTAAATCAGGAGGAAAGATGGAAAGTTACATGTATTCTGGTTGAGCATGACATGGGGGTTGTTATGGATCTTTCCGACAATGTCTTTGTTCTTAATTTCGGCAATATGATTGTTGACGGCACACCTGAAGAGGTTCAGGGTAACCCCGAGGTGGTCAAGGCTTATCTTGGTGAAGAGGACTTATATGCGACAAGGAGATAACGTGGCTTTCAGCCCAACGGATAAAATATCAAAAGATTTGACTATTCCCAAACTCTTTTACAGTCAGGCTAAAAAATATGGAAAAGAGAGAGTTGCCATGCGGGAGAAGGAATACGGCATTTGGCGACCGATAACATGGAATGATTATTTTGAA
>JAUPLM010000440.1 GCA_030836965.1 Thermodesulfobacteriota bacterium
AGTAATTGCGGGATCTGATCCACCGCAACTACCCAGGCGAAAGGCTCGGACATGGCAATGAGCAGCATCACCATGCCTGACTCCAGGCCTGAGTGCAGAAGAACTTTGGGAAGGTTCCTGAATTTCAGTTTACGGTAGAAGAAAGCTCCCACAAGGGCGGCATACACCACTGTAACACCGGCGGCTTCAGTCGGCGTAAATATACCGCTCAGTATGCCTCCCATGATCAAAACCGGCATGAACAAGGCCGGCAGCGCTCTGTAGGCGGCGGTGACGATCTCCTTAAACGGGGTCCTGGGGTCCTGAGGGTATTTTCGCTTTGTAGCTACAAGGTACATGTAAATCATCAGGGCCGCAGCCAGCAAAAGGCCCGGCATAACGCCGCCTAAAAACAGCTCGCCGATCGATACTCCGGCTGTTACACCGTAGATTATAAACGGGATACTGGGCGGAATTATAGGCCCGAGACACGAGGCTGTGCAGGTCAGCGCGGCGGCCACATCATCGTCATAGCCAACCTTTTTCATGGCCGGGATCATGACAACCCCTATGGCAACAGCCGTGGCCACCGCGGCGCCTGAAATCGCCGCGAAGATGGCACAGGCCAGAATGGTAGCCAGCCCCAGTCCGCCGCGGATATGACCCAGCAGCAAACGGGCAAAACGAACAAGGTCGGGCGTGATGCCCCCTTCATTCATTAGATTTCCGGCCAGCATGAAGAGCGGAATTGCGAGGAGGGGAAAGCTGGTCAGTCCGCCGAAGGTGGTCTGGATCAGCGTTGTGATGGGCATGTTGCCGCTGGCCAGGGCATAGGCAAGGGCGCAGCCACCCAGCGCCACGACTATGGGCGCGGAGACACACAAGAGTCCTATGAAAGCAGACAAAAATACAATCATTTCTCCGCTCCTTTTTCGCCCAGGCCAAGGAACACCAGAAATTGTTCCAGAGAGATAAAGAACATCATGAAGAAGCCGACCGGCAGCGAAGCATAGGGATAACTCATCACGAGGCCGATAGCCGGCGAGGTCTGTTTGGCGTTATAGACCGTCTGATATAGCCCATACCAGAACATGGCTCCGAAGAAAAACAGCGTGCAGAGGTAGCTCACCAGTTTCAGCGTTTTGGCAACGGCCGGGGGAACAGACTCCACTACAGATGTCATGCCTATCTGGTATCCTTTTTTCAACCCCACTGCGCCGCCCATCATGGAAGCCCAGGCGAGAGAATAGGTGGAGACCTCGCCGGACCAGATGCTCATACTCTGAAACACATAACGGCCCATTACTTCATAAGGGATGACGACGGCAATAACGGCCATGAACAGAATCGTCACCCAGCTTCCAACTTTCACAAACCCTTCGTTTAAGATCCGCAATGCACGCATTCCATACTCCAGGGCAAATCAAGATTCTAATCCGGCCATCCGGCGTTGTTACATAAACGATAAGGCGCCCTTCTTTTTAAAAAATCCGGAAGGGCGCCGGTGGTGGAGAAATTACTTCGCGTTCATAATAGCTTCAATCTCAGCCTTTGGGAATTCGCTGCTGAAGGCGGCATATGTCGGAGCCATGGCTTTTCTGAAACTCTCACGGTCCACGTCACGCACGACGGTGACGCCCTTGGCGGCCATCTCCTGCAATTTCGCTTCCTCGGCATCGCGGTTGATCTTCCGCTGGAATTTTCCCACTTCATAAGAAGTTTTTAGGAAAAGCTCCTGGTCGGCCTTGGGCATGGCATCAAATGTCTTCTTGCTCATAAGGAAAGGGGACGGAGAGTAGACATGAGCTGTCAGAGAGAAATGCTTCTGACCCGCATCCCAGAACTTGGCGCTGTAGAAAACAGCAATCGGGTTTTCCTGTCCGTCAATAACCTTCTGCTGCAGCGCGGTGAACACTTCACCCCAGGCCATCGGGGTAGGATTCAGGCTGGCATCCTTCCATGCTGACAGGTGGATCTTGTTTTCCATGGTCCTGATCTTCAAGCCCTTGGCATCCCCGGCCTTCTTGACATCAACCTTGGAATTGGTCAGATGGCGGAACCCGTTTTCCCAGAAAGAGAGGGCCTTTATATTGGCCTTATCAAAGTCGTCAAGCAACTTGCGGCCGATAGGACCGTCCATCACAAGGTCCACATGGTTAAAATCTCTGAAAAGAAAGGGAAAATCGAGAATGTTGATGGACGGGCTGAATCCGCCGAGAGGCCCGGTGGAGGTTACCAAAAGATCGATGGCGCCCTGCTGGATGCCTTCGGTCATTTCGCGCTCGCCTTTTCCCAGCTGGTTGCTCGGATAAAGTTTGATTTCTATACGGCCATTGGTTCTTTCCTTGATAAGGTCGGCGAACTTCTTCGCCCCTACCATATAAGGATGGTCCATTGACTGAGTGGAAGCCAGCTTCATGGTGGCCTTGTATTCAGCCGATGCCGGCCCAATCCACATAACAACCAGTATCAGTGCGAGACAATAAAGCATTGTTTTTTTCATGTAAATTCCTCCTTGCTAAATAATGGTTTTTAAATCTGACCCCGATAAACGGGATAAGTACCTTTATTAATAATTTTCCGCCACTCTTTTCAGTACCCCATTGAGGGGTAGAAACGCCCAGAACATTATTTCTCAGGTACTGATGTTGAGAGCTTCGTAAAAAGTCCGTCTGCGAAATTGCGCATCATTCAACTTTATTTCAACGTATGAGCACGCAAACCTCATTTTTCAGGATTCCCGCGCCCCGCATCCGGAACTTTTTACTCTGCCGGCCATTTTGACGACTTCCTGTCAAATCATCAATATAATATTTTGTTTTAAAAAATTCATACCCCCGTTCATGCCAGTATGGGAAAGGTATTGGCCCCCTGTGGCATGATCGTAATTCCTGGTTTATCAGTGCCGCAAACCTCATAAGCCAATCTCATGGCATCCACCATGCTGCTGACAGGGTGTACTCCTGCTTTTCTTGCAAGCTCAAGGTTTTCCCGGCGGGTAAGGAGAATTATGGTGCCTTTTCTGCAATACTCCAGTTGACGAAGAGCCACCCATCCGGATATCAGAAAATTGGACCTCACAGCCTTATCCATTTCAAAAAATGTGGGATATTTAAACCAGTCAAAGAACTCTTTAGGCTCATCAATATCCGGACATTCACCCAGAATCACTGCCGCACCGCCCGGCTTCATGGCATACACGGCATTGTCAATGGTCTTCTGCGTCTGGTAAAGGTTGATGTCCTTGGGGTATCCACCCGCACTGGCAATGACTATATCAGCCTGCTTATGAATCTTAACTCCGAAAATATCATCAACCATCCGTGTGGCTTCAAGCCAGGCTGAAATCCAGTTGCCGGTAAAGATGCCGGTAATATCTCCTTCAAGATTCGGAACCACATTTACTATGAAGTCCGGTTCCACGAAGGCGGCGACTTCCATCATATCCTCATGCGCAGGATTTCCTGCCGTCATTTTGTTTGCCGCCAGCGGACTCGATCCCGCCCCTATCTCACTCTGCATGGCCCACATGTGACTCTGCTGGATTGTTCTTAACGAGGAAACCCCCGGCATGACACTTTTTCTACCGCCGCCATACCCAACCATATAGTGGTAAATAACACCGCCGGTTAGAATCACCCTGTCCGCTTCGGCAACGATTCTGTTGACGGCCACTTCCGTGCCGCGGCTGGTCCGGCCCAGATAGACCATGTTGCTGCTGTCCCAGGCGTTGTGATTGATCACCCGAACCCGATGGCAGACACCCGCGCTGCAAAGTTCCACAAACTCTTCGGCAGTGTTTTGCCGGTGCGCCCCCACGGCAATAATAACTGTCATATCATCATAAGAAATCCCGGCTGCCTGCAAATATTCCAGCAGCAGCGGGAGAACCTCTGCGTTGCGCTGCCACCCGCGGGTGATATCGCTTACCATTACGGCTACTTTATTACCGGGCTTTAGCAGTTCCTTCAACGGCGGGCTGTCAATGGGATGATCCAGGGCGTGACGGTAAGCCGCCGGTAAGTCGGTCGGGGCTTTTCTCTCACGGCCTGTGAGCTCATAAAGAAGTTGCTCTTCAGGAATAGAAAAAGCCACCTCTCCTTTACCATACCTCAATATGAAGTTCTTCCCGGCCATATTTTATTTTTTCCACTCTGCGGCCAGCTTCTCTGTCTCTCCATCCGCCATTCGGTAGATATGCTCTTCGCCCGGGAAGGCCCCTCTTCGAACTTCATCAACGTAGGAGGCAAATACCTTCCTGTACTCGCCGGCCACATTGCCGTAGCGTTTAACGAACTTGGGTGTAAATGCCTGGAAAAGGCCTAGGATGTCGACGCAGATCATGACCTGGCCGTCGCAGTCTCCCGCCCCGATTCCATAAACGGGGATGGGAATCTCCTTACAGATGATCCTGGTGACCTCGGGCGGCACTCCCTCCACCAGCACGGAGAATGCCCCCGCATCGTACACTGCTTTTGCGTCTTCGATGACAGCCCGTGCGCCTTCGGCTGTTCGCCCCTGTGCCTTGAAACCGCCCAGGGCGCTCGAACTCTGAGGCGTCAGCCCCACATGCCCCATCACCAGCATGCCGCCGTCGGAAATGGCGCGGATGATATGAGCCACGCGTGTGCCTCCTTCCAGCTTAACGCAGTCTACCCCGGCCTCCTTATAAAATCGGATGGCATTACGGCAGGCATCTTCTACGCCTGCCTGGTAAGAACCAAAGGGCATGTCCCCGATCAGGAAGGTATTGGGGGCAGCCCGGCGGACCGCCTCGGCGTGATAGATACACTGGTCCATGGTGACCGGAATAGTGCCGGGATAGCCGTAGACGGCCATTCCGAGGCTGTCGCCCACAAGCAGCATGTCCATGCCCGCTTCTTCCGCCAGTTGAGCAGTGACATAATCGTAAGCGGTAATCCAGACCGCGCGTTGTCCCTTTTCTTTCATGCTTTGCAGATCAAAACGTGTCAATTTTCTTTTCAACGGGTTTTCTCCTTTCCCGATATCGATATAATGTTTCTTTAGCTCCTGATGGTTTCACCTGTGCGGCTATCGATATCTCTATACTACGCTTTTCCATCCCGAGCTGACTTTTCCATTGTCCTTTTCTCTTTATGTTTACTTATGGAGCTTTATCTCCGGTCATGATCTTTTGTCCCAGGCTCTTAGATAAAGCCCTTGCTAATCTGGCAACATCTCCGCCCATTTTCTCAAACATGGAAGGTTTGATCCTTATTGAGGGGCCTGCTATGCTCAAGGAATAGACGGGTAACCCCCGGTGATCGAAAACAGGCGCTGCAACGCACCGAACGTCCGCCGATAATTCCTCGTCATCAATAGCGAAACCTCTTTCCCTTATTTTACTCAGTTCCGCTTTGAGTAATTTTCTGGAGGTAATCGTTTTTGGACCCATGGGCTTCAGGTTTATGGTGCTCATAATCTCTTTCTGATGTGAATCAGGCAAAAAGGCAAAAATACTTTTTCCCATTGCGGTGCAGTAGATAGGGATCCTCCTTCCAACCGCCAGGTCCATCCTGATAATCGCACTGCTTTCAATCTTATCCAGATAGATGATGTCAAATCCATTCCAATAACCAAGATTGGTGGTCTCTCCATAAATACCTGACAGCTTCTCCAAAAATGGTCTTGCAACCTGTTTTATTTCAAGAGCGTTGACGGTTTTCATGCCCAGCTCAAAAAGCTTCAAAGAGCACTTATAGTTCGAGTTCGCATCTTGGACAAGATACCCGAGCTCCTTCAGTGAAGCGAGAAATCTATGACTTGTGCTTCGCTGCATGCCTACCTCTGCAGCAACCTCTGAAACGGTCATACCTTCTCTTTCACACAGTAATTCCAGGATCTTGAAGCCTTTATCGAGAGTGCCGAGCTTATAATAAGGTTTTTTTTCTTGTCCCATATAATGTGATAGTGTCCTATTATTTGTGAATTCGATACTTCTCTTTTCCGACCCTGTCAAGCATTATTTTCCGGCATTATTTCCCGTTGACGCCTGCTGTATCAGATGCCTCTTTCGAGCTTTATGGTGATTGCCGGAATAAGTGAATTTATATCCGTTCCATATGCAAAGATGTATCGCACCTGATTAAAAAAGCCTTGACAAATCCCGGGTATTTCCATAAATAGGAACTATTCAGAGGGGAGTAGCAAGCGGTTTTTAAAGAGCCGCCCCGAAGTTCGTCAACACGGTGGAAACACCCGGACGCGGGAACTGATGTTTACAACATCAAAAC
>JAUPLM010000441.1 GCA_030836965.1 Thermodesulfobacteriota bacterium
ATAAAATCAGGGCATTTTATCAGAAAGGAAATATATGCAAGTTACAATCGAAGATGTAAGCAGCGTAAAAAAGATTCTGCATGTTGAAGTTCCAAATGAGAGAGTTTTGACAGAGATTGACAAAGCCTATGAAAACCTTAAAAAAACGGCGAAATTAAAAGGATTCCGTCCCGGCAAAACACCCCGTTCAGTTCTGGAGAGGTTTTTCAAGAAAGACGTGCACTCGGATGTTTCTAATAAACTTCTTCAGGATTCATTTATCGATGTAGTCAGGGAAAAAGAGCTGAAGATTGTCGGGGATCCTAAGATCGAGCCACCCGTCCTTGATGAAAAAGGACCTTATAAATATGATGCAACCATTGAAATCAAGCCGGAAATTGCAGATATCGATTTTAAAGGCCTGACGCTTAAGAAAAATGTATACAGGATCAGCGATGAAGAAATTGAAGCCCAGCTCAAGATGCTTCAGAAAAATCTAGCTCAGCAGAAAACCATAGAAGAAACAAGGCCTGCCGGTGAAGGCGATTTCGCCCTCATCACATATGAAGGATTCAAAGACGGAAAACCCTTCGAAGAAACTGCAAAGACGGAGAATTTTACGATTAAGCTGGGGCAGGGTCGTATTACAAAAGATTTTGATTCACAAATTATCGGAATGAATAAAGGTGAAAGAAATGAGATAAAGGTTCACTTTCCTGAAGGTTACTTTAATCCCAAGCTTGAAAACCTTGATATTGTTTTTGATGTGAACTTAAATGAGATCAGGGAGGAGATACTTCCTGAAATTAACGATGAACTCGCAAAAAATCTCGGCGGTTTTAACACATTGGAAGAACTTAAAGATAAGATAAAAGAGAACCTTAGCCAGGGATACGGAAAAAGAGTTGAACAGGAATTAAACGAGCAGATATTTACGGCTCTTATTGCAAAGACTCAATTCGAAGTGCCCGAAGCAATGATTGAATTTGAGCTTGAAAACATAATTGCCGATGCCGAAAGATCCTTTGCCTACCACAACACATCTCTTGAAGCGCTTGGCCTGTCAAAAGAGATTCTGTCTGTCAAATACAGGGATACTGCCGAAAAACAGATTAGGCGTCATCTTATCCTGGACAAGATAATAGAGCAGGAAAAGCTTATTTTAAAAGATGATGAACTGGAAGAAGGCTTTAACAAAATGTCCGAATCTTTTAACCAGCCGGCAGATGAAATAAAAAAATATTACAGGCAGAATAAGGATAAACTCGATTATTTCAAACACACGCTGCTTGAAAAAAACGCCATCAATCTTATTATAGAAAACAGCAGTGTTGAAAACACCGAGCCTGTTCCGGAGACGGAAACAGAAAACCCTAAGGAATAATTTGAAAAAAGGAGGGAAACCTTGCCACTGATACCTATGGTGATTGAGCAGAGCAGCAGGGGAGAGCGCGCATACGATATATATTCACGGCTTTTGAAAGACCGGATTATATTTCTCGGGACCGCCATGAACGATGAGGTTGCAAACCTTCTCATCGCCCAGCTCCTTTTCCTTGAATCCGAAGATCCCGACAAGGACATAAACTTTTATATCAATTCGCCGGGCGGAGTTGTGACTTCCGGGCTGGCCGTTTATGATACCATGCAATATATCAAACCTGACATCGCGACGGTCTGTATCGGCCAGGCGGCAAGCATGGGAGCTTTTTTACTGACAGCGGGAGCTAAGGGGAAGCGCTTTTCTCTGCCGAATTCGCGCATACTGATTCACCAGCCCATGGGAGGATTTCAGGGGCAGGCATCAGATATCGCTATTCAGGCAAAAGAGATTCTGAGGATGAAAGACACTCTGAATGAGATCCTTGCGTTCCATACAGGAAAAGATTTAAAACAGATTCAAATAGATACAGATAGAGATTACTTTATGTCGAGCGAAGAAGCAAAGGAATACGGGATTATAGACCATGTCATTGTAAACAGAGGTGACATTGATAATATTGAAAAAGCCGGAGGCGCCAAATGACAAAAAAAGGGAACGACAGCGACAACCTTTTCTGTTCATTCTGCGGTAAGAACCAGAAGGAAGTTACAAAGCTGATAGCAGGGCCCGCGGTCTATATTTGTGATGAATGTATCCAGCTTTGCAGTGAAATTATCGAGGAAGAGAGCGATAAAACGACAACCGAACATGAAAATCTGCTTGTTCCCAAGCAGATAAAGGAGATGCTTGATGAGTATGTTATAGAGCAGGAGTATGCGAAAAAAATTCTGTCGGTTGCCGTCTACAATCATTACAAGCGGCTTGATTCAAATGTGAATACAGGAAATATTGAGATACAGAAAAGCAACATACTGCTCATCGGCTCGACAGGCACCGGCAAAACACTTCTTGCGCAGACACTCGCGAGATTTTTAAATGTCCCCTTTACAATAGCTGACGCAACCAGTCTTACAGAAGCAGGTTATGTAGGCGAAGATGTTGAGAATATAATTCTGTCACTTCTGCAGAATGCCGATTACGATGTGGAAAAGTGCAAACGCGGCATAGTTTATATTGATGAAATCGACAAGATAGCGGCAAAATCGGATAACCCATCGATAACAAGGGATGTTTCCGGTGAAGGCGTCCAGCAGGCGCTGCTTAAAATCATAGAGGGAACTACGGCAAGCGTGCCTCCAAAGGGCGGAAGAAAACACCCCCAGCAGGATTTTTTAAAAATCGATACGACCAACATCCTTTTCATATGCGGCGGAACATTCAACGGGCTTGACCAGATAATACAGAGAAGGCTTGGTTCCAAGGCCATGGGTTTCGGGGCAAAAATAGTTGCGAAAGAAAACAAAAACAAAAGTGAAATATTAAGAATGGTTCAGCCTGAAGATTTGATCAAATTCGGGTTGATTCCTGAATTTCTCGGGCGTCTTCCTGTTGTGGCGACTCTGGAGGAGTTGAGCGAAGCCTCACTAATCAGGATTTTAACGGAGCCCAAAAACGCTCTCATAAAGCAGTTTAAAAAACTGTTTGAAATGGAAGGCGTGAACTTGAGATTGTCGGACAGCGCTCTCTCGGCAATCGCAAAAGAAGCCCAGAAACGTAAATCGGGCGCAAGAGGTCTGCGGGCGATTCTCGAAAGCTGCCTGCTTGATATTATGTACGAAATTCCTTCCGTGAAAAATGTTAAGGAGTGCGTCATCAGTGAAGATGTCATACTTAACAGGGAAGAGCCCATACTGCTTTATGAGCAATCAAAAAAGCAGGCTTAATGAAAGCAAAGAGGTTGTGATAATCTGATTATGGTAAATATACCAAGGTTTTTTAATAAGGATAAGGAACAGGAACAAACATCCATGAAGATACAACTCCCACTTTTACCGCTTAGGGATGTAGTGGTTTTCCCCTATATGATTGTTCCGCTCTTCGTAGGGCGGTCCAAGTCTGTCAACGCCCTTGCAAGCGCCATGAGCAGGGATAAAAACGTTTTTCTGGCAACCCAGAAAACCGCGGGAGAAGACAATCCTGAGGAAAAAGATATCAGTGTAATTGGCACTGTAGGGAGAGTCTTGCAGCTTCTCCGGCTTCCTGACGGAACCGTTAAAGCCCTTGTGGAAGGAAAATCACGGGGGCGGATAATATCTTTTTCCAACGATGAAGATTTTTACAAGGTTGAGGTCGAACCTGTTGTTGAAATTGACATTGACATTACGGAAAGCTCCGCCCTTTGCAGGGCTCTTACGGAAGCATTTGATGAATACGCAAGTCTTACAAAGAATATTCCGAAAGACTTTGAAAAGAAACTTTCCGAGATAGCGAGCCCTTCCCAGCTTGCCGATACTGTGGCAGCCCATTTTGCTTTCAAAATTGATGAGAAGCAGCGCCTTCTTGAAACGCTTTCAATAAGCGATCGCTACACATATCTTCTTCAGCTGGTAAACACTGAAATTGAAATATTCAAGACCGATCAGAGGATCAAAACTCGTGTCAAAGAGCAGATGGAAAAGACCCAGAAGAATTACTATCTGAACGAACAGATGCGGGCTATCAAGAAGGAAATGGGAACCGAAGACGACTCCGGTGATGAACTCAAAGAGCTTGAAAAACGCATCAAGGAAAAGAAGATGTCGAAAGAGGCCGAAGAGAAGACGGCCCAGGAGTTCAAAAAGCTCAAGATGATGACTCCGATGTCGGCAGAAGCGACGGTTGTTAGAAACTATATTGAATGGATTATCAGCCTCCCCTGGCTTGAATGCTCATGCGTGAGTTCCGACATAAAAGGAGCGGAAAAGATATTGAACGAGGATCATTTCGGCCTTGAAAAGCCGAAAGAGCGGATTCTTGAATACCTCGCCGTTCAGACTCTTGTAAAAAAGATAAAGGGGCCCATATTGTGCTTCGTTGGGCCGCCGGGAGTCGGAAAAACTTCCCTTGCCAAATCAATAGCAAGGGCGACGGGCAGAAACTTTGTCCGTCTCTCTCTTGGCGGAGTCCGGGATGAAGCCGAGATAAGAGGGCACCGACGGACCTACATCGGCGCAATGCCCGGTAAAATAATACAGTCCCTGAAAAAAGCGGGAGTGAACAACCCCGTTTTCTGTCTCGATGAAGTCGATAAAATGAGCATGGATTTCCGGGGAGACCCGTCCGCAGCTCTTCTTGAAGTGCTCGATCCGGAACAGAATAACGCTTTCAACGACCATTACCTTGATCTTGATTACGATCTTTCCGATATCCTGTTCGTTACGACAGCCAATACGCTGCCCGATATACCGCTTCCGCTTCAGGACAGGATGGAGATTATCCGGCTGCCCGGATACACGGAAATTGAAAAGTATCATATTGCAAAAGACTTCCTGATTACAAAACAGATAAAGACTAACGGTCTTGAAGGCAAGGATGTTTCTTTTTCGAGAAATTCCATTTTCAACATCATCAGATATTATACGAGAGAAGCGGGAGTGAGAAACCTTGAACGGGAAATCTCATCCATATGCAGAAAAATAGCGCGTGAAGTTCTTTCGGATAACGGAAAGAATACCTACAGCATAACATCCTCTTCGGTGCCCAGATATCTCGGTCCCCGCCAGTTCAGGCACGGACAGGCGGAGGAAAAAGACCAGATCGGGCTTGTAACCGGCCTTGCGTGGACACAGGCGGGCGGAGATCTTCTCTGTGTTGAAACGCTGGTGATGCCCGGCAAGGGAGAAGTGACCATTACGGGAAAACTCGGCGATGTAATGAAGGAATCGGCCCAGGCTGCAGTAAGCTATGTGCGTTCGCGGGCGGATAATCTCATGCTCGATAATGATTTTTACAAGAAAACCGATCTGCACATACACATACCGGAAGGAGCCATCCCGAAGGACGGCCCATCGGCAGGCATCTCCATGTGTACCTCTATCGCGTCGGCCCTTACAAGACGGCCTGTTCACAGCGATATTGCCATGACCGGTGAAATAACCCTGAGAGGGCGCGTTCTTCCAATCGGCGGGTTAAAAGAAAAAATACTGGCGGCTCACAGGGGCAGGATAAAAAAGGTCATTATCCCCGCGGAAAATGAAAAAGATCTGAAAGAGATACCCCAAAGCGTTCTGAAGGAAATAGAAATTATAATGGTGGAACACATGGATGAAGTCCTTTCACACGCTCTGATTGTCGCTCAGGGGGATACACTGTTTAAAAAGGATGATATTTCCATCCCGATGATGCCGGATAATAAAAATATGGAGCAGAGGAGTTCCCTCATTTAAGATTTAATTTTGGCTTGACAATATGCGGTCAAGCTGTTAAATGCTTCATCCTCTTTCGGGAGAATATGTGGTTTGCTTTCAACGGGCGGGTAGCTCAGCTGGGAGAGCATCGGCCTTACAAGCCGAGGGTCACAGGTTCAAACCCTGTTCCGCCTACCAAAGCAGACTTAAAATAAGGGGGCGTAGCTCAGATTGGTTAGAGCGCCGGCCTGTCACGCCGGAAGTCGCGAGTTCAAGTCTCGTCGTCCCCGCCAGATAATATCAAGGGTTCGGGAAATATATCCCGGCCCTTTTTTATTTGAAACAACGGCTTCGTAAAAAATCATTCTGTCCGCCAAAGATCTATGGCGGATTGCGCTTCATTCCGCAAGATTCGCGCGCCTTGAATAATGAGCTTTTTCCTTTGCCGTTTTAAATTCGGCTCTGTAAATATTAATTTTTTGCGGTTAGCCAC
>JAUPLM010000442.1 GCA_030836965.1 Thermodesulfobacteriota bacterium
GAGCCTGACGCAGTAATCGGGCAAAAGGGGTTGTTATACAAAGGTCTCCAAGTAGGTTGATCCGTAAGTCAGAAGACCTGCCTGAATTTGTGAATGCCTTTCGAGGACGAGGGTATTTTGTTTGATCAGAGGATAAAAAAGGGAAATCCCCGGATCGATTCATTTCGGTCCGGGTTTTTTTATGTCCGGACCCGGATTAACTTTTTTAATTTGGGAAAGGAGAAAGTATTATGCAAAAGATTTTGAAATTATTCTTTATCTGTATTCCTCTGATTTATGCAGGCATCTGCAGCGCCGGAACGGAGTTAAAGGAAGAAAAAGGGATGGCCACGCTCCCGGAAGTTGTTGTGACCGCCACCCGAACCGCGAGTGAAATCGAAAGAGTTCCGGCCGGAATAACCGTTATTACACGGGAAGAAATAAAGAATTCAAATGCCGGATCAATAACCGATCTTTTGAGTTCAGGAGAAGGCATAGTTGTGCGGAATCTTCTGGGGCACGGCAAGAACGCACAGGTTGATCTTCGCGGTTACGGTGAAACCGGACCTTTTAACACTCTGGTTCTGGTTGACGGCCGGAGGGTGAATGCGATTGATCTGAGCGGTGTTGACTGGACCCAGATCCCTGTTGAGCAGGTTGAGAGGATTGAAATCGTCCGGGGTACAGGAACTGTTCTCTATGGAGACAATGCCGTTGGAGGCGTGATAAACATTATTACGAAAACCCCGTCAGAAGGATTTGCCGCTCAAAGCGGCGTGACTGCCGGAAGTTACGGACGCAGGAGGCTGGAAGCATCGGCAGGCGGAGGATTCGACAGGATAGCGGCATCAATCAATGCCAGCGTTGATGAGACCGACGGATACCGGGATAACAACAGGTATGAGGCGAAAGATATAGGGGGAAAAATTGTTTATGACGCAAGCGACAAACTGAGCTTTAACATCAGCGGATCCTCTCATGAGGATAAATTCGGGCTGCCGGGGGCTCTTACGGAAGCGCAAATGAATGCGGACCGCAGGTCAACCGCCAATCCTCAGGATGAAGGCAGCAGCACTGATACTTATCTGAAGGCCGGATTTGATCTGGCGGCAGGAAATTACGGCGAGCTTACCGCCGATGTATCCTACAGGAATCGTTACAGTGATGCGGTTTTTCCGGATACCATCAACCCCCTTGCGGCGGAATCAAATCTGAAAACATGGGGTTTTGCCCCGAAGTATGTTTTAAAAAACGAAATATTCAAACATAATAACACACTCGTTGCAGGCGCCGATTTTTACTGGTCCGAGCAGGATATCGATTCGTACGGCGGCTTTTTTATTCCTCTCTCAACTCAAAGCAGTTTATCGAATATCAGACGGGATTCCATCGGATTATATTTCAATAATGAATATGCCCTGAGGGAGAATGTGCTCATTTCTTTGGGAGCGCGTAACGAAAAAGTCCGGTATGATCTGGTTCAGGCGGATATGACCGGTTTTCTTGCTCCCCTTGACGAACAAATGTCCGATTCCGAAAAAGCATATAATGCCGGTTTGACATTCATGTACGCTAAAAAGTCTTCAGTCTTTGTCCGGGCCAATCGCAGCTTCCGGTTTCCGCTTACGGATGAACTGGTTTACATAGACTGGGGAACTTTCTCTTACAAGGCGAATGCCGGTCTTAAACCCCAGACAGGGAAACATTATGAAACCGGAATCAAGCATTCCTTTACGGATGCTGTTTCAGGAAGCATGACTCTTTTCAGGGCTGAGATTAAGAATGAACTCTTCTACAATCCATCAACTTTCGGGAATGAAAATCATCCTGAAACTCTTCATCAGGGCATTGAAATAGGATGCAGGGCGAAACTGTTTGACAAATTGACTCTTTTCGGGAATTTTACCTATGAAGAGGCGAATTTTGAGCAAGCGCCGTACAAAGGGAATGATATCCCTGCAGTGCCGGCTTACAAGGGGAATTTCGGATTCCGGATCGACGATTTGGGAATCCCGGGTCTTTTCCTGTCGGCTGATTATAATTACATCGGATCCAGTTACGTGATCAGCGATCAGGCAAATAACTTTGATAAGCTTGATTCCTATTACACGATTGATGCAAAGCTTTCTTACAGGTACAGGATGCTGAAAGCCTTCATAGGAGTCAATAATCTGACAGACCGGAAATACTCCGAGTATGGCGTAATGGATACTTTCCTTACAAAACGTAATTTCTACCCCGCGCCGGAAAGAAACTTTTTTGCGGGAATTCAGTTTGATTTTTAAATTGAGACGTCTCGTAATCCGCCGAAAGGCGGATTACGATGCCATAAGGTTTCAGTGTTTATAAAACGGGCAAGAGGTTGGTTGTTATGCTGAATATTTTTCTAAAAGGCGGACCGGTCATGTATCCGCTCCTGGCCTGTTCGATAATAGCGATGACCGTTGTAATTGAGCGGGCCATATTCTGGATCCAGTCGGATCGATTCCGGAATCAGGCGCTAGTTGATGAAGTTCTTGAATTATGCCGCGCCGGAAACTGGGATATGGTCAGGATCAGGGTGGCAGGCTCAAAAGACTATATTATCCGGATCCTGGTCAGTGGAATCCTGCACCGGGAATTTTCAATGATAAAAGCCATGGAGTCAGCAGCATCCGACGAAATCAGAACTATGCGCCGCTACATGGGCATTCTGGATACCATGATCACCGTCGCGCCTCTTCTGGGTTTCCTGGGTACAGTTACCGGAATCATATACTCCTTCGAATCTCTTGGTATGACGGTGATCGAGCATCCTGAAACGGTTGCCATAGGAATAGCCCAAGCGCTTATCACGACTGCGGCCGGACTGATCATCGCCATTCTTACGGTTTTTCCCTATAATTATTTCAATTCAAGAATCGAAGACGCCGCACTCTCTATCGAAAAATACGCGACCAGCTTGGAGATTGTCTATAAAAAGCTGGTTCAGGGAACGGGGATTCACGAGGAGGCCGCGATATGAAACTGAATATCACCCCTGCCCGGAAAGCCCGCGTTGAAATGGTGCCGCTTATAGACACCGTTTTTCTTATCATGGTATTTTTCGTATATTCCATGCTCTCAATGTCGGTGCACCGCGGAATGCCGGTTTTCCTTCCCTCTTCTTCGGAATCAGGCATTGAAAAAAATCTTATACTGTCGGTAACAGTAAAATCCGACGGATCCGTTTATATCGACAGGGATAAAGTGTTTCCCGGCGATCTTTCCGCTGCATTGAAACATAAAGCCGGAAAGGAAAAACAGACAGGCGTACTGCTTTTTGCAGACAGCAGCCTTTCATATCAGAAACTTTTCAGTGTTCTGGATCAGATAAAAAATGCGGGCATAAGCCATATTTCACTCCAGGCAGAGGCCGGCCCCAGAAGGTGAAACGTTTACTCTTTTCAATAGCCCTCGCTCTTGCCGTTCACGGGCTGGTATTTTATTTCGATGGGAAATGGCTTAAAACAAGGCCGCATCATCAGACCAGAACTCCCCGGGTTACAATATCTTTAATTTCTCTTCCATTACCAGCTGTCACAACCGATTCCAGGCCGCTCTACGCTCCCGGAAAAAAAGCGGAAGATATTCCGGGAAAACTCCTCAATGCGGAAAAGGTTCCGGAGCCTCCGGACGGGAAGCCGGAGGTTACAGACGCTTCTCTTAAGAAGGATATCACACAGCCATCCGGCTCCTCTGAATCAAACGCCCTATCAGATTTACCGCCTTCTTCCGCAACCGGTAAAGGATATATGGAAGGAGATCCGAAAAACGAGTCCAAGGTACTTAAAGAGGCACATGATCACACTTCGGGTGAGATGCAGCCCGGTTCCCGGTTTGTAAAAGAAGCTGTTCCGCTCTATAAAGAGAATCCGTCTCCAGTCTATCCGCTGCAGGCGAAAAAAAGAGGCCACGAGGGGACCGTTATTCTTGAGGTTCAGGTCACAAAAGAGGGGAGGGCCGGAAAAGTAAGCGTTTTTCAATCCAGCCGTTACCCGCTTCTGGATCAGGCTGCCGTATCATCTGTTGAAAAGTGGCGTTTCGAGCCTGGAAAAAGAGGCGATAAAAAGGTGGATATGCCGGTAAAGATTCCGGTCCGTTTTCAGCTTGAAGGGGATTGATATTTATTGCCTTAAAAGCCCTGTTCTGATACTGCATACCAGTAATGTAAATTATCATTTAATTAAAGTTATTGTCCGCAAACAGAATCCATAGCAGGGGGAAGATCGCAGATATATGGATATAAATACTCACAAAAAAATCGACCGGAATCTGTGCGGCAAACCTCTTGAAATCAGTGAAGGATTCAGCAGGGTTGAACTTCTTCTGACGGATAATATGTCCGCCGACGAGTCCGGACTTGTTCACGGAGGATTTATCTTCGGCCTTGCCGATTACGCGGCCATGATAGCAGTAAACCATCCGAATGTAGTTCTCGGTTCTTCCGATGTAAAATTTTTAAAACCTCTGAAAAAAGGCGACACCGCCATTGCCGAGGCAAGGGTCGAAAATATAACGGGCAGAAAACATATAGTCCGCGTAACGGTTGAAAATTTGAAGACAAAGGTTTTCGAGGGCGTTTTTACCTGCTTTGTTCCGGACAAGCATGTCTTATCCGGATGAAAGGACAAGAATTAAAAATAATTCCGAAGAACTCGCAAAGCAGTTATCACAATACCTGTATAACCATTAACGGAGGTAAATATGAAATACCCTGATCTGGAACTCAGCTCTTTTTTCATGTGGTCAAACAGACCGAGGATCATGTTCGGCCCAGGCATAAGATCGGAACTCGGGTTCGAAATGAATGCCCTGGGCGGAAAAAAAGCGGTGATAATTACCGACAAAGGGATTGTAGGTGCCGGTGTCGCCGGTATGGTTGCGAAGGAGATTGAAAAATCGGAACTTAAACTTGTCGGTATTTTCGACAGCATTGTCCAGGATGCGAGAATCGACATAATCAATCAGGGCGCGGCGTTTTACAGGGAGAAGGGCGCTGATTGCATGGTGGTGGTTGGCGGCGGAAGCGTAATGGATTCCGCGAAAGGAATAAATATCCTGATAGGGGAGGGCACCGATGATTTTCAGCCTCTTGCGGACAGGGCCGCTCTATGGGATGATGCCAAACCGCTTCCTCCCCACATCGTTTTTCCGACAACGGCCGGAACAGCGAGCGAAGTAACCCATGCCATTATCGCTCTCGATGTGAATGCTAGGGTCAAACTACAGATAACGCATCCGTACAACGCCGATATAGCGATGCTTGACCCTGAATTGACGGTCAAACTCCCTCCGAAAATTACGGCATTCACTGGAATGGATGCACTCACACATGCAATTGAAGGCGTTACTTCAACTTCGGTTTCGCCAATTGGGGATGCTTTAGGCCTTCATGCCATAAGGCTCATATTCAAGTATCTCCCGGTCGCGGTAAATGAACCCGAAGATATAACGGCCAGGGGATACATGCTTATTGCAAGCACACTTGCCGGAATGTGTTTCGGAAATACAATGACCGGCGCGGTTCATGCCACCGCTCACGCGCTCGGAGCTCATTACGGAATCCCTCATGGCCTTGCAAACGGCATAATGCTGCCTGTTGTCATGGAATATAACGTGGAGGAGGCCGCGGACAGATATATGCTGGTCGCTGATGCAATGGGGCTGGATGTTAATGGGATGGAGCCTATTGACGCTGCAAGGGCTGCGGTTCAGGGAGTAAAGGATTTAAAGAAAGCTATCGGGCTTACAGAAAAACTGAAGGATCTGGGCGTTCCGGATGACAGGGAAAAACTCATGCCTACGGTCGAACTTGCCGGCGCCGACTCTCAGATAAGCTATAATCCGCGTTTTGCGGAGGAAGAGGACATACTTAATTTTTATCTTAAGGCATTATAACAGGAAGGAGAAAATTCATGGAATTCTGGAAAGATGAAAGTGAACCGATAAAAGCGTTTGTAATGATGTTTGAAAGGGCTATGGCTGATGAGGAACTTACGGGCGGAATGAAGAAAGTGAATCAGCTTATTCTGTTTGATTACACGGAGAACGGCCCGAACTGTTCTTTCTGGGTCGATTGCAGAAAAGGCGAACTTAAAGTCGGTCCCGGAAAACCCGCAGAGGCGCCGGATATGACAATGAGTCTTTCAGCCGATGACGCGCACAGGTCATGGTCGAACAAACTCAATCCGGTTATGGCGATAACAAGAAAAAAGATAAGAGTGAAGGGCTCCGCGACC
>JAUPLM010000044.1 GCA_030836965.1 Thermodesulfobacteriota bacterium
CAAAAAATGAAATGCGACTGAATCCGTTTACGGGTGAATGGATCATATACGCACCCGGAAGGAGCAATCGTCCTGAAGATGAAGGGAATGGTCAGGAACCGGATCCGCCTGCTCATTCGTATGAAACCACCTGCCCGTTTTGCCCCGGGAATGAATACATGCTTCCGGCAATTCTTTCGGAGATCAAAGGTAAAGACGGAAAATGGCAAGTCAGGATCGTGCCGAACCGCTATCCCGCAGTGATACCCTCTGAGCAGGAACCCAGGGAATTCGCAGGAATGTATACGATGATGAAAAGCTCTGGAAATCACGAGGTAATTATAGATTCCCCGCTGCATAATCAATCTATAGAAATGATGTCTATGAAAGAAGCCGGATATCTGATTGAAGCATATCACAGGCGTTACAGCGATTTGGCAAAAGATTGCAAAAATAAAACGGTGATCCTGTTTCGTAATCACGGTAAAGCGGCCGGGAGATCCCTTTTACATCCACATTCACAGATAATAACGCTTGGCATTATTCCAAGGGCCGTCAGAGCACGGCAATCAAGTTCTCTTGCCTACCGCAGGAAAAACCTGCATTGTCTTTTATGTGATATTATTGAATTCGAACTGCGCAGTAAAATACGGCTGATATATGAAAATGAACGGTTTGTCTGTTTTGTTCCTTTTACAGCCGAAGCTTCATTTGAGGTATGGATTGTTCCTAAAACGCACAGGGTCGATTTTCGGGATATTCCGGATGAGGAAAAACCGGATTTTGCCGATTCGATTATTAAGATATTGTCGATCCTTAAAATAAAATTAAATACCCCTGATTACAATTACGTGATTCAGGGGAATACATCTTCTTACGGAAGGCGAAATCCGGCTCTGCACTGGTATCTCCAAATCAAGCCAAGAATGGCTGTCCCGGCCGGTTTTGAAATGGGTTCGGGTATGCATATAAACCCCTCCTTGCCGGAATCGGATGCGGCACTGCTGAAAAGTTAAAGCATGCGCCGTCCATACCGGTCATGAAGAATTATGAATGTCAACTCTTTAAACGTCCTGTATAGCAACAGAATTATGGTATGTTATGCAAATCGCCCGGTTTGACTGCTAATGCAATCCATGTCTTAAAGCGATCTTCTCAAACATCCTTACAAGCCCGGTGCCGAGAGCAAAAATCGATTCAATGCCGAGATTCTCTTCAGCCGTTGAATCGAAAAAGAGATTGAGATTCGATTCAAGGCCGTCTTCCGGCTTCCAGTAGCAGATCAGCATCGGAACTTTCGGCAGGGGATGAAGCACAAGCGAGATATCCGACTTGTAATGATTTTCAACCTGCCGTCCGTTGAAAATACGGATCATATCTTCAAACAGGTCGGTATAGTCATCCGCGACTTTTTTTAAGGGCTTTTCGCATCTCTGCTCAAAAAGCCTGTACCAGGTTTTCCCGCTTTTCAGTTCCCTGAACGGAACCCAGTTTCCGGATACGGGAATTCCCGCGCTGTTTATTATGTAGCTCAATACAGGTATTGTAACCCAGATGTGCATGTGGATATCGGATGAAAGATTTCCTCCTGAATCAACGCTGAAATCCTTGCCCAGAACTTTAAGGGTAAGTTTATCTCCGGAAAGACGCGCGCCCAGTTTTTCGGCAAGGGACGAAGAAAAATCGATTGTGGTGATTTTCTTTTTAAGCAACTCAACCGTTTCATCCATTTCACTGGTCGTGTTTTCAGCTTTCGGCGTATTTACCCCGAATTGCACAATTATGCCGCTTTCGAGATGCGGGCATTCGTCAAGCCTTCTACGGCCCTTGAATACTGCTGCCGCGAAAGCAAGGCATGTCGGCTCATTGCATTGCCTGCAGTTTGATTTGTCAAGAAGCCTGAAAACTTCCATGGGATTTTTGTATTGAAGCATGAATTAAAAGTTTCCTGCGGAATCCGGTCCGTCTGTTATTTTTTTCAGCGTAAGAATCCATCCCGGTATTTCGGGCCACAATTTGTCGCGCATCTTTTCCCTGAAAAAGCCGAAATGACCGATACTGCCGAGGCCGGAGCTGTGACTGTTGATTTTTTTAATCTCGATATCCGCTCCGGGCATCCTGGAAAGCAGAGCCCTGACCGATTTTTCAGGAGCATAAATGTCGTCGTCAAATATCCAGGCAAGAAGGGGAAAAGAAAATTTATGGTAACGGCTTGTGTCTATTTTGAATTTATCATTGAACAGGTATCCCGGCCGGCGTGCCCAGCGCGCCCACTGAGTCGTAGTTCCTGATGGAACATCGACAGAGGAGATGCCGAATCTGCGAGCAGGGAAAGTGCTGCGTCCGAAACTGAGAGCGGGAATCAAAACATACCACATTACGAGCATCCCCAGATTGTACGGGAAGGGCCAGAGCCTCCAGTTCGGTATTTGAGCTGATATGAAAATAACACCTGATAATTCGGTGCTGGAAGGAGCAAGGCCGAATAACTGTCCGCCGCAACTGTGCCCCAGGAGGAAGAGAGGTAATTTACCGAATCGGGCCGACGACTCACGAATAGCCGCATCTATGTCAAGACGACCCCAGTCGTGCAGTGTTACCCCCGCGCCGTCCATCTCTTTTAATTCAGATTCACCGACGCCTCTGTAGTCGAAAGTCAGCACGGCAATTCCGTTCCCGGAAAGAAAACCGGCAAAAGGATGATAAAACTTTTTCGGGACACCCATTGCAGAAGCAATTACTACGGCTCCTGCCGGCGGTTTTTCCGGCTTAAAGATAGTTCCTGCAAGCAGAAAACCGTCAGAGCATTTTATTCGTATTTCTTCAACCGTCATTTTTCCTTATTTTTTATAACCCTTAAACAATTTTTCAAGATAGAATCCTGTAACAGGGTCGGCATCCTTAAAGGAATAATCAGGGTTTTTGTTTTTTTCAGCCATTTTGCTTCTTATCCCGGACGCCAGTTTTTTTCCGAGTTCCACTCCGAACTGATCAAACGGATTGATGCTCCAGATGAACGCTTCATAGACGGTTTTTGCTTCATAGAAAGAAAGAAGACGGCCTATATTTTCAGGGGAGAGATCTTCCAGCAAAATGGTTGATGAAGGCCTGTTCCCGGGGAAGTATTTTGCGGTGTCAGCATCATCTTTTCCAGCTGCAAGAGCGGCAGGCTGGGCTATGAGATTTGCCCATAGTTCCTGATGGTTCGTAACTCCTTTTGAAATGCTCTTGTATTGTTCGTAACAGGGATTTATGACTCCTATGAAATCGATCGGAAACGGTCTCCCCTGATGAGCGAGCTGGAAAAACGAGTGCTGGGCGTTTGTGCCGGGTTCTCCGAATATGATTGTTCCGGCAGGTACACCGAGGGGCATCCCGTCACATGTCACGTATTTCCCGTTGCTCTCCATATTGAGCTGCTGTATATGGGGGGCTAGTTTCGATAACGGAGATGAGTAGGGGATGATCGCCTGTGCCGGGTACCGGAGAAAATTATTGTTCCATACGGATATAAGGGCTGCGACAAGAGGAAGATTTGCACCGGGCGGGGTCTCTTTTGCGTGTATGTCCATCTCTTCCGCTCCTTTTAGAAATCTCTCGAAAACATCATATCCGAGGTAAAGGGCAAGCGGTACACCCCCGACCGCGGAAGTGACGCTGTATCGCCCGCCTATGAAATCGAACATGTGGAATGATGCAACGACCGGGTTTGAAGGATCATCTCCGGGACTCCCCTTGCTCGTGACAGTCGCAAAGTGTTTTGCCGGATCGAGCCCTTTCCGCATCATGAATTCGTAAGCCTGGTTTGTATTCGCAGTCGTTTCGGAGGTGGTGTAGCTTTTCGAAATAACTATCCAGAGCGTGCTTTCCGGATCAATGACGGAAGCTATTTCTCCGAAATTATTGATGTCGACATTCGAAAGAAAATGGATTTTCATTTTCTTCAGGGCAAGATGTTTCAGCGCTGACGCAACAAATTCCGGACCGAGATATGAACCGCCTATTCCTATCACCACTATGTGCTCGAACGTTTTGCCTGTCGAACCTTTTATTTCACCCGTATGAATTCCGGAAGCGAATTCTTTAATCTTTTTTCTCACCGAAGTAAAATCAGGCATGACATCTTTGCCGTTTATCAGCAAAGGCTCATTTGAAAAAGATCTTGACGCGGTGTGGAGTGCTTCCCGCTTTTCAGTGTTATTTACCTTTTTAACTTCCGTCATCTCTTTAAACTGTTTTTTTATCTTCCTGGCTTCGGCAAGATTAAGGAGGAGCGACATGGTTTTTGCATCGACTCTCTGCCTTGAGAAATCATAAAATATACCGGCCCCATTGAGTGAAAAATTCTCCAAACGGCCTTTTTCCGTAATCAGGTATTTAAGATGCCTGTTTTTGCGATTGATTACGGGGGTATGTTTTTTCAGACTCAACCATTCGGGAAGATCGGTTACGGGAGATGACGGTTTTTTTCCCATTGACTCCTCGCGTGCTGTTTACGGTTCAAGATTTGTGAATCCGCTATTATTAATAAATTCATAATTTGTTCTCACACAAAGATCACAAAGAACTCAAAGAAAACCCTGAAGGTTTTCAACAGGCCTTTCTTCGTGCCTTTGTGTCTTCGTATGAAAATAAATGACTTTTTGCGAAGCCGTCATATTTTACCTGAAAGACTTTTGTGTATATCCGTTATAATCTGTCCGGAAAGCTCCGACATCGCTTTGCTCATTGCTTCAGCGACCGCTTGCGGATTTTTCTTAATGCATGGTTTTCTTGCGCTGTATTTTTTCTGGAAAATTATCCGCTTGTTTATATCCGGTTCATTTTCAGCCATCAAAACTATATCGAGAGAAAGCACAGCTTCCCATGTCTTTCCCCTGTCATCCTCATAAAACTCGTCCACAGTACCCGAAACTGAGTGTGTAGCCGCATATCCCGTGTCATGGCTGAACACGCCCTTGAAAATGCCGGACTGCTTGATGTCGCGGTAAATAAAATAAGAAATAAGCTGAGCAGGATTTGTCTCCCATCTTTTATAAATGTATTCATCCGTCTGGAAATCGCTTTTTCTGTAGCTTATTTTTTCAGAATTGTACAAAGGAGATGCATAAAAGCGATCGATCTTTATTATAGAGGGCAGGGCATTCAAACCGGTAACTTTGGGAGAATCATATTCGAGAGTATAATAATCCGTTTTTGGCGGTGAGCTTCCGAGCAGGGAGCATCCGCATAACGGGAAGAGAACGCACAGGAAGAAAAATGCAAATGGAAAATTGAAAAATGACTTTTGAAATCTTTTCATATTAACTCCGGTTTCTCGAAAGGTCAGCCCGCTTATTCCTCAGTTTCTTTTTCAGGCGGCGGCGTTCCGAAAAGAAGCATGGCCGGCTGATCTGAAATGATATCTATCGAACGGTTCAGACTTTCGCTGGTCTTTTCTATGCTCTGCATCGTAGCCGACACCTGACGCTGCATGGATGAAATATTGTAATCGGTTTTTTGTACAAGAACCGCTCCTTCCCGTATGAGTTTTCCGGCGTCATTTACGGCGCCGTTGAAATTCCTGATTGCGCCGGCAATCTCATCCCTGTTATCGGCAATTACATTATCCAGTTTTGCTATCGTATTATTTATGTTCGACACTGTTTTATCTGTATTTTCCGTAAACAGATTGAATGTATCACCCGCTCTGTTTATGGATTCCATTGCACGGTCCCATTTCTCCAGAGACGATTCTATGTCCGAAGAGAGCTGTTTTATCTTTACCTCGGATACGGCAGCGTTCAGTTTATCCAGAGCGGCTTTTGACTTTACCGATATTCCTTCAAGATCCATTTTGTTGATTTGATTTATTGCATGGTTAAGGCTGTCCATGAAGCGTTTTATTTCGGACGGTTTTGTGTTAATTACGGTATGACGCGGAGGAAAACTTATTTTCGGAGATAAATCCGGTTCCCGTATTTTCTTTCTGTCGAGTTCAACGAACATGATCCCTGTAATTCCGACGGATTTCAACTGGGCAAACATATTCTTATCCGGCTTCAATCCCGATTCAATTTTTATTACGATTTCTATCAGAGCAGTGTCGGGTGCGACAAGTATATCCTGTACGCGTCCGATGGTGACTCCTCTGTATTTTACGGGGGAATCTTTTGATAATCCCTGGACGGATTCGTCGAAATAGGCGGAGTATAAATCTCCTTTTTCAAAATAATGGGAAGTCCCGAGCCATATTATTGCAAAAAATGCAACAGCAAGCCCTGCTACAACAAAGAGTCCGACGGCAAATTTTGTTTTTTTAGAAGCCATTTTTATTAATCCATCATTTTGATGCGCTCGTAAAAAGATATTCTCACACAAAGATCACTAAGAGCGCAAAGAATAAACTGAACATTTATTGCAGGCCATTCTTCGTGCCTTTGCGTCTCCGTGTGAAAGTCATCTTTATTTTACGAAGCCGTTATCTTTGCCTTTCTGCTGAAAAACCGTCTTACAGACGGATCGGGGCTGTGTTCCTTTATAAATGCCGGATCTCCTTCGGCAATTATGCCTCTGGTATTTTTATCAAGCATTATTATCCGCCCGGCTACAGAGAATATTGTATCAAGGTCATGGGTGACAATAACTATAGTTGTGCCCGTTTTTTTGTTAATCTGCAGGATTAGATCGTCTATTTCAGAGGAGATAACCGGATCAAGCCCCGCAGTTGGTTCATCGAGAAAGAGTATTCTCGGATTCAATACAAGAGCCCGTGCGAGCCCCGCTCTTTTTTTCATGCCTCCGCTGAGTTCCGAAGGAAAATAATTTTCAAAACCCACGAGATCAACCATGCCTAGTTTCATATGCACAAGCAAATCAACGGAGCTTTTGGGTAACAGCGAATATTCGCCGACCGGAAGTGCGATATTTTCCGCAACAGTCATTGAACCCAAAAGGGCGCTGCTCTGGAACAGGATTCCGATTTTCTTCAATATTTCATGGAGCGTACTGTCGTCGCATGATGATATGTCAATGCCGTCTATTCGGACGCTTCCTGATGAAGGGGCCAGGAGACCAGTCATGTGTTTCAACAGCGTGCTTTTTCCGCATCCGCTTCCTCCCAGGATCACAAATACTTCACCATCTGTCACATCGAAGCTGATATTATCAAGAATGACTTCATCGCCGTAACGAGCAGTAAGATTTCTGACCTGTATAACCGATTCTTTTTCCATAATTGCCATTCTACCGGGGTTACGGTTATTTATTTAAAAACGGCTTATCTGAGGAAACTACGTCCTACGGCAAACATCGAATCAAAAAGGATTATAAGAAAAATGCCGCTTACGACAGCCGATGTTGCGGCATTTCCCACCGCGTCAGCGCCGCCTCTTGTCTGAAAGCCCCTAAGGCAGCCGACCCATGAAATTATCAAGGCAAAGACCGCTCTTTTGGACATGCCCCAGACAACTTCAAA
>JAUPLM010000045.1 GCA_030836965.1 Thermodesulfobacteriota bacterium
AGAAAAAGGAAAGACTGAAGAAAATAAAGATATCACACAGACAAAAGAAGCAGTCAAAAAAATAGAGATATACTACAATTATCCCGCTATCGACAGTATTGGGTTTATCAGGAAAGAGCCGGTCACGCCTGCTGGTTCGATATTTAATGTCAAAAACGACAAAGTATTGATTAGCGTAGGAGATCTTATATACATAAAGCCGGAACGCAATTCAAATTTTACTCCCGGAACAAAATATATCGTATACAGGACGTTTGATCCTCTGATCGATAAAGAAACGGAAAAATTAATCGGATATCAGCATTACATGACAGGCATAGTTGAAATAAAAAAAACAGAACCCCTCTATGTCATTGCAGAAGTAATAACATCATTTAAGGAGATCGGAATTAACGATCTTTTGATGCCTTATATACCGAAATCCTCACACATACCCATTATTGAAAGTGTGAAAGGAATTGAAGGAACTATAATAGCTTCGGAAGAAAAGAGAGAATTAATCGGCGACAACATGGTCGTATATATAGACAAAGGTGAAGCAGACGGCGTAAAACCCGGTCAGTTTTACAGCATTTTTTACCGGGAGAAGAAAAAAATCTCACCTGATATCAAAGAAGAAACATATCTTGACCCGGTTGACTTCGGTAAGATTTTTGTGCTTTCTACCGAACAGACAACTTCATCTGTCCACGTAGCAAAATCCGATAAGAACATCAACGTCGGGACAAAAATCAGAAGCCCTGTTAAATAGAAATTTTATGAAGACCCTCGCAGTAAGATTTAATTCGACAGAGACTGATTCGGACGTAAGGATTTTTTATTAAGCGATGATTGCTCTTGCTGTTTCGGTTTAATTATTGTCACAGTTATAAAATAAGAAGCGTGGAATAACCATTACATTTCTATTCATTTTGTTACGGTTCTTTATTCCGATCACAGCATTTCAATATTAGTAAGTTGGAAATTATTTTTATGCTTTTTTGTACCGCTTAAAAGCGCTCTGAAAAAGCGGCAGAAAATATTTTCTGCTAACCTGCTTATCCGGTTTATCGGTTCAAGCTTATTTTTTACGGCTGCTCATTCAAGGGAAAAGTAAGATTCCTCTGCTACCTCATCAACAAGACAATAGAATTCCCTTTTCCCGCTGGGTGTAGATAAGTCACTTGTTCCACCTACGCTGTAGAGATATGCTTCCATATAGCCATTACCGGAAGTATCATTGTCTCCGACTATCCTGGCCCTCACGCTGGGCGATAAGAATAATACAGGCTCTCTGGGATTACCGTTTGTATCGACAGCTCCTATCCGGTTGCCTCCATTCTCATCATGAGTGTAATCAACATCATCAAAGGATACCAGGTTATTCATAACCACATTCAAGAGCTGCCTGCCGTCATTTATAGCTGAAGCATTAAACGCCTTTGCTCTGTAATCAATATATAAATCGAAACCGATTTGCGCAAGAATGCTTATTATTCCGATGACAATGATAAGCTCTATCATCGTAAAACCTTTATCTTCGTTTGTCTTGTTAATGCAGAATAAAAGATTTTTTTTCATATGTCCCTCCCTCCTCCGGGATTGAAGCTCCCTGCCGAAGGTCAGCTCACTATATTGATTGGCGGGATCTTCGGCCGGGTCAGCTCTCGCGTTTCGGTTCAGCTCCCTGTTTTCTGCCATGTACCGCCAACGTTGATATATACAACATCTTTATTTTGAGGATACTGCAAATTACCGAAACCCAGAGTTCCGTTTCTGTTTTTCCAAACAAGATGTTCCCTGCTTTGATTTGCCGCAACAGCATCGAGATCCCTTTTGAATATCCAATCTTCATCACCTGGCACTAAGGGCTTTTGCCGGATAGAAGACCTTTGCAAATCATAACGTCTTCCTTCGTTATAAATTGTAACTTTTGGAACATACGGATACTGAACATTTCCAAATCCTTTAACACCCCGGTCGTCTTTCCAGACAAGAAATTTCCGGCTCATTTCATTTTCAAAATCCGACTCAATTTCTGTTTCCTTAATTAATGCAAACTCAGGTTCGATAAGGCGGACCTGTGTTATTTTTTCATCTTTAAGAGTCACAGAATCAAGCCTGGCAGCTAAATCAGAAACACCTGGAACAACAAACTGCTGACTCGCTGAAGCCGGGCCCTCTTTTGTTGTTGCAACCAATATTCTATCTCCGGATATTGGTTTCAGAGTTTTATCTATTGACGCCATCATCTTTTGTCCATCGACAATCACAGACTTCGTCAGCGAAAAGTTATCTTTACCAGGCACATATTCCCATACAACTTCATCAATAAGTGGCTTGTTTGCCATATAGTTGGGATAAAGGTCGGATAGCTTCGGAGGATAACTCTTCTTTTCAGAATAATATTTTTCCAGGCTTCTGCCCATCTCGGAAAGCCCTGCTTTCGCACTTTTGTTTGCGATTTCCGCGATCCGAGAATATTCGTTCTCATTCCGCTTAAGAGTTTCATCTTCCTTGGAGCGATTTTTATAAATATTGTAACCGACTCCGATAATTACGCATAATATTATAGATATGATATATTTTTTGTTCATAATTCCCTCGGATCAGACTTTACTTAATACTAATCTATGCGCAAATCATTTTCACTATCGTCAGGATACGATAATGTGAATTTAACATTATTTCAAGTTTCTTTTATATCTTGCGGTTTTCAGGAGCCACTACGAAACAGCTATTACATTTCTGAGCATTTCATTACGGTACCTTATTCCGGCCAATGTCTTTCAATATTACTGATATTTTTAATAACGGTTTTATATCCGCACTCTATTAAATATGTTACAGTAAATATCAGGCTTCCGGGGATAATATTCCTATATACAATTTTAACTTTGCTCCCAGGTTACCCTCAGCACTTCCTGGTATGTAGTTACTCCTTTCAGGAGTTTTTTAACCGCATTTTGTCTGAGGGTCACCATCCCCTCTTCTTTCGCTTTTGTTCTGATTTTATGCAAATCGGTATCGGAGGTAGTCAATTTTTTTACAGATTCAGTATAGGGCAAAACCTCGAACACGGAAGTTCTTCCAAAATATCCAGTGCCTCTGCAATTGATACAGCCCTTTCCCCTGTATAGCTTCACCCGGTTTTTACTTCCCATTTCAAGTCCCATTGCATTTAACTCAGCGCTTTCCATTTCAAATGATTCCATACAATGTGAGCATATTTTGCGGACTAGCCGCTGTGCCAAAATCCCAACCAGTGTAGCCTGAATCAAAAAGGGCGGTATTCCCAGATCCATAAGCCGAGTAATGGATGAAGGAGCGTCATTTGTGTGAAGCGTCGAAAGAACAAGGTGACCCGTCATTGCCGCCTGAACAGCATTTTGGGCTGTTTCAATATCTCTCATCTCACCTATCATAATGATATCCGGGTCCTGGCGCAGAATATTCCTTAATATTGTCGCAAATGTTATATCCACGGCGGGCTGAACAGAAATCTGGTTAAAATCATCGTGCACCATCTCGACAGGATCTTCTATGGTCGTAATATTTATTCCAGGCGTTGACAGGTGCCTTAAGGTGGAATAAAGAGTTGTTGATTTTCCACTTCCGGTAGGGCCGCATACTAGCACAATGCCATGAGGCATATTGAGAACCTGATTATATCGAATCAGATCCGTCGGTGTAAAACCGAGCTGTTCAAGCTCCTGGAACAGTATATCCGGATCCATGATCCTCATCACAACTTTCTCCCCAAATGCCACGGGAAGAGTCGAAACTCTTATCTCCACAGCGGTATCGCCTTTATCTGTTTTTATACGCCCGTCCTGAGGTCTTCGCTTTTCGGACATGTCCAGTCGTGACATGTTCTTTATTCTGCTCACAACCGCGGAATGAACGTTTTTGGGAAGTTCGTAAACAGAGTGCAAAACACCGTCTATTCTCATCCTGACAAGGCTTATATTCCTCTTGGGCTCAATATGTATATCACTCGCTCTCTGATCGAAGGCATAGGAGAAAAGATGATTGACTGCATTAACTATATGTCTGTCATTTGAGGGAAGCTCGTCCGGAGAAGACATGCGAAAATATTGCTCAAGGTTGCCGAGATCCACCGAAGGGCCTTCAAACTGATGCTCTGCTGCGGCTATAGATCGTTTGAACCCGAAAAACTCGTCAATAAGCTTTACTATATCCGATTTCGAGCTGACTACAACCTTGACTTTAGCCTGAATTGCCCGCCCAATGTCATCAAAAACCTCTGTATTAAAAGGATTCGGAGTTGCAACCGTCAGGTAGCCCTCGTCAAGAGAAACAGGCAGAATCTGATGTTTCATTGCAAAGGAGCGTGGAATTGTTGTGGTAACAATATTCAGATTTAATTTCAAAGGGTCTATTTTTTTAAACTCCATCCCCCATTCCTCGGCAAGGGCCTGAAAGATCACATCCTCATCAACTGTTTTTGAAGATCCGTCAGCTTTTTCAAACCTCTGACATACAAGAATATCAATAATCGAAATATCTGTTGCAGTTTTTACCCCTGCAGGATTCAGCTTGACCTTTGATTTTTCTATTTTCCGTTTATAAGTTTCTTTTTTTTCAAATATCTCCCGGGCCTGTTCTCTGCTGATAATATTTCTTTTAACTAGTACACGACATATCTTATCGGCCGAAAACGGATTTTGCTGATCTATGCTGGTTATCCTGGAACTGATCATATTATGAAACCTTCGTAAAAAGCCAAAAACGTCTTTTTGACCTGGCGGGATATCCACCTGAGGCTGTCTCACCCCGCTTGAAGTAAATCAAGCAGATACAGCCGTAGTCCTTATGATGGACTTTTTACAAGTCCGTTATTTTGCTAACCATCATTTAGAAAGAGAGAAGTTTATTTATTGATTTTTCAACCCACAACATTACGCGCCTGACATGATCTTCGTGCTGCTTGCCGGTGCCGAGTTCCAGAAAATCCTTCTCCCTGCTTTTTACTTTTTCAAGAACTGCGACATCGTCTTGTATTCCCAGCCGTGCAAGTGCACGAACCGCCACTTTCAATTGCTGCAGGAAAGCAGCCACATTACGGCCTGATCCTGAAAGCATGTATATTTTTGATTGAGGGTTCCCATATTCTCCCAAAGCATCACGTATAACCGAGCGCGCTGTTCTTCCGCCTACAAGGGAGAGAAACATGAGAACTTCCCTTTGAAGCGAAAAAAGATATTTTAAGGTCAGCGTCTGTTTATCAGAAGGACCTTCATTATCGAGAAGGTCGAGTATATTGTTGTGTATTGTTCTGCACTTCTTGAATGTTCTTTCAAATCCGCCCTCAATGATATCCGATGCCGCTTTTACAACATCCTTATTGAGCCCATCTCTAACCAGGAAAACCTCTTCCGGAGTCATTTCAATATCGATATCGCGCTCTTTATTGTACTTACGAAGAAAAAGATTGGAGAGGACAAGAGCATTTCTATCGGAAATTGATACGGTAGATGAGGAATTGTATATGTCGGCCAGGAGAACCGCCATGGCTTTCTGTGGCTGGCCCGTTTTAATAACCAGAATCTGAAGCAAATTTAAAAATGCAACTCGATCATTCCGGTTTAAAGTATTTTTTAGATTGTGCCAGAGAAATTCGAATACCTTTTTTTCAAAACGGGCCAGTTCAGGAATACTTCTTTCAAAGGCACTCCTTATAAAACGACCCTGAATATCAAAACAGTCATTCAGAATCTCCATCACTCTTTTTGCATCACGTACTGCAAATCCGTAATTGGAAGCAACCGCCAGATAGCTTTGAGCCTTTAAATCTGTAACTGTCCCCATATTGCCATCTCCTTTTGAAAGAGAATAACATTCATTAAAAGGTTCGATTAGCCCAGCGGTTTTTACTATTATCAAATAGTTCTATAAATATCAACTAGTTCTTTTTGATTTCGGAGAGAAATAAAAAAACAGCCCTCTGCTGCATAAAATCTCTTCCAATGCATTCAGAGGACTGTTTGAAGTCAATACAGATCTTTCCGCTTGCTGATTTCAATATTTACAACCAGTTTTTTAATACCGTCTTTTTTATAGAATACTATCACCTTCTGGTTTGTTGAAATCTTCCTAGCTGTTAACATCGTATCCATAACCGAGGCATCTTTGAAATAATAAGACTCCGTATTGATCCTGATGGATACATCTTTCGGGTTAATCTCTGTAACAACACCCGCAACAGAATCCGTGCCTTCAGGCAGCGCGATGGCGCTGACGAAGCTGCAGCCGAAAGCGACCGCAACTACAACCAGTGAAAGAATCTTGAAAATATTTCCGCTGTTCATGCGCTCCTCCCTAATTGTTATATATCTCTCTCCAGTAAACCGGGATCATCGCGCCCGGCATCTTTAATTCAGGCAGAGGATATATTTTGCCTCCCACAGATATGAAGCCGGCGGCCTTGCCATACCGTATCACAACCGAAACTCCGGAAGGTATATGGTCGCCGATCGCAAGATATCTGTCGAGTCTTGTATATTTCTTTTCTTCAGCATCAATGGTGCCGTCACTGTTATCGTCCGTGTCATTTCCCTTATAAAAATTATAAACGGCATTGCCGGTGCAATAATCTACCGCGAATAACCTTGCTATGTTATTATACGCGCATGGATCAGCACTCGGAGCAAGCGGCTGGAATGTCGGGGCATATACCACCTTGGCGAACAGAGTGATCGGAGATATGGATTTTTCACCGTTATGGACAACATCCACAAGATTATCGGCGGCATAACAGCCGCTTAACTTGGAAAATAAGAGATACCATCCCTTCATATCTTCCCTTAAAAAGTTCTTCATATTAGCTTTTGTCTGGGAATTATCGGTAGCGTTGGAATAGAGAATTACATCCGGCTCCATGCCGCCGCATGTTACATTCAAAAGATCCTTTTCGGTAAAATAATCGTTAACATCATTATAAGTCTGGTTTATTGATTTATAATATGCATGAGCATCGTAGAATGAAAATACTCCATTCTTTACCGTTTTATCGGTAGGTGAAGTTGAACCGACATAAGTCGGATGTTCCCTGTCGCCTGTACCCATATACAGCACCGGGACATCGGTGAAACAGTTGCCTGCATAGGAAACTTCCGGGCTGAAAAAGCTTTTCCTTGGGCTCACAAGGGGAAAAGTCATAAATGTTATTGAACCTCTCGGGTCAGTTGCTCCCGATGTCCATGTCTTGAAAGCATCCCTTAATTCATAATCCGATTTCTGATCGGTCATCGGGTTCATTTTGAATATCAGGTTCAGATTGAATTTGCTTATTGCAGAGTCATAAGTGAGCTTCCACACCTGGCCGTAAAGGTCGGTAAGATATGCGGCAAGGAGATATCCCTGAGAATCGGATACTACAGTGGGATCAGCTGCGAAACAGTATTTCATATGGGCCATGATGCCGGTCGGGGTGCCTGTAGAAGGCAGATCGG
>JAUPLM010000046.1 GCA_030836965.1 Thermodesulfobacteriota bacterium
AATCCATCGCATATCTGAAATCGTGGCCCGGCCTGTCTTTTACAAAGGTTATAAGGCTGCTTCGGGGTGACCCTTTTACCCCGGGAAGCATTGTGTCGACAAGGTCGCATATGATTCTGACCACGTCAATATTCGCTTTTTCACACCCGCCTCCTATGTTGTATGTTTCACCCCTGCGGCCATTCTTCATTATCTCCCATATCGCCCTGCAGTGATCCTTTACATAGAGCCAGTCGCGGACATTGGTGCCTTCTCCGTATACCGGGAGGGGCTTGCTTTCAACGGCGTTCGAAATCATGAGGGGGATGAGTTTTTCAGGAAACTGATATGGTCCGTAGTTGTTTGAACAGTTCGAGATTGTCACGGGAATACCGTAGGTAATTGCGTATGATCTTACTAGATGGTCTGCTGCGGCTTTTGAAGCCGAATAAGGGCTGCTTGGATTATACGGCGTGTTTTCGGTAAAGCATCCGGCTTTGCCGAGTGATCCGAAAACCTCGTCTGTGCTCACATGGTGAAAAAGGGAAAGTTTACTGCGGTGCAGCCTTGCAAGCTCAAGGAGGCAGAATGTGCCGACAATATTGGCATGGATAAAATCAGAGGGTTTCGTTATTGAGCGGTCAACGTGCGTCTCGGCGGCAAAATGGCATATGGCATCGATTTCATACATTTCAAATATCGCCGACATCTCGAGAAGATCACATATATCGGTTCTGCTGAAATAGTATCGTTCAGGGAAAGCATCTTCGACTCCGGCAAGATTTTCAAGGTTCCCTGCATAAGTGAGTTTGTCGACATTTATGATGCGACCCCCGAAGTCCGACTCATTTAAAATGTAGCGGATAAAGTTTGAACCGATGAAACCGCAGCCGCCTGTGACAAGTATGTTTTTCATAATTTTCCCAGACGGCTTTGTAAAAAATCATTCTGTCCGCCGCGGCGGATTGCGCTGCACTCCGCTGTGATTGCGGCGTCTTTGAGTAAGCCTCATCACACGGAGTTTGCGACGCCTTGCATACTGAGTTTTTTACTTTGCCGTCCGATGTCTGATATCCGATGCGCTAAATACGAACAACGATCCATTAACAACGAACCATAAACTATAAATCAGAGACCTTTCTTTCATATACCATATAATCCGTTTTTCATGAAGATAAAACCCTTTCATTCAAACTATCATAATATTTTCATCCGCTACGGTAAGCTGAATGAGGCCGTCTTTTCCGACAAGATGGGTGTTTTCAATTCCGACCACACCCTTGCCGGGAAAAACGAGCTTGGGTTCAACGGCTATTGTCATACCCTCCTCCAGGGCCATTTTCTGGCCTGCGGCAAGGAAAGGATATTCATCCAGTTCAAGCCCTATTCCATGTCCCACAAAACGTATCCTCTGGTCGCCGACTCCCATGAAATGTTCGCCGTACCCGAGGCGTTCCGCCGTCTCTTTAGCCATTTCATAAAGATCGCCTGACTTTACACCCGGCTTTGCTTCCTTTTTGATCATGGCATGAATATCGAGCATTGCCCGGTGAGCTTTTATGAGTTCATCCGGGAGATCTCCTATTGAAAAAATCCGCGTGTTGTCCGCGAGGTATCCCATCCATGCAAAGACGTAATCGACAAGCACTGGCTGATGTTTTTGTATAGTCGTAAAACCAGGCCCCTGGGCGACGGCCTGTCCGATGCCGGGGCCTCCGGTCGGAGACGCAAGGAAACTAGGAATGGCGGCGGACGGGCCGGCCATGATGTGCCCGTAAAACAATTCGCTTCCCCAGAGCCTCATTCTTACAATGCCCTGATGACCTAGTTTGCGGGCTTCCGCTTCGACTTTTCCGGCAAATTCGATTTCGGTTATGCCTTCCTCAAGAAGCTCTTTTGCTTTCTTCGCAACCTTATCGGAAAAGAAAGCCGCTTTTTTTATGATTTCAATCTCGTAATCAGATTTGACCGACCTTACTAGACGTATGAAATGGGATACGTCCGTGAGCTTCGATTTTTCAAAACATTCGCGGTAGGTAAAATAATAATTTGCCGGCATTACATCAGTCTCAAGGCCAAGAACTCCGGGTATCCTGTATCCGTTTTCCAGTAAAAGATCCGGAATCTGCCTGGGACTCGAAAAAGGAACAATTTTTTTTATGTTAGATTCTTTCAGGGCGCGCTCGTAACTTTTACGGACCATCAGGATGGATTCACCGTCAGCGGGAATAAAAAGATGCGCCTGCTGGATTGTTCCGGCAAAGTAGAAAAGGTCTGTGTTCTGAATTATAAGCGCGCCGTCAATATTATTTTTATCAAGGTGAGTCTGGAATTTTTTTATTCTTTTATCAAGTTCTGCCGCAGGAGTGCTGTTTTCTGAATTGAACATATATGTAGTTCCCGGTCGCTGGTTTCATAATCAAGTTTTAAGTGTTATGTGCTAAGTGTTATATGTCCGTAGCATGTTCAAGGCACAAGTTGCAAGTTTCAAGTCATCCGCCTGGGTCGGGCATCTTGCAACTCTCTCTTCGCTTTTCACTATTGCCTGTTCACTCTTTTGGCTTGAGATATAAAGGCTTTTCGGATAATAGTGAAAAAGGAAATTATTTAACATAATCAGCTCCGGAGAATATCATCGTAAAATGACGACGTATATTTTAAGACGCCTATTATTGATCCTGCCCACCTTTCTGGGAATCACCGTCATGGTTTTTGTGATCACGAGGTTTGTGCCGGGAGGCCCCATTGAGAGAATGATAGCCCAGGCCCAGCAGATGCAGAGCATGGATGGGAAAAGCGGGGCAAGACCCTCTTCACGGGAGCAGAACCAGCCCCTCTCCGAAGAGCAGATCGGAGAGCTGAAAAAATATTACGGTTTCGACAAACCGGTTTTAACGAGCTATTTTCTCTGGATGGGAAAAGTTCTCAAAGGCGATCTAGGGGTGTCTACCCGCTATTATGATCCTGTATGGGGCATGATAAAAGAACGGATCCCCATATCCCTCTATTTCGGCATAATAACCATGATACTCGTCTACGGAATATGCATACCGCTCGGGATCGTAAAAGCCATAAAACATAAAAGCTCTTTCGATAATGCAACATCCGTCATAGTCTTTACCGGTTATGCCGTACCGGGATGGGTTATCGGAGTTCTGCTCCTGATCCTTTTTTCCTCGCAATGGGACATTTTTCCGCTGGGCGGAATTGTCAGCGAGGAGTTTGAGGATTTCAATCTTTTTCAGAAGACGGCGGATATCCTCTGGCATACGGTTCTGCCTCTTGCCGCCTACATGGTCGGTTCCTTTTCAGTCATGACCTTTTTGATGAAGAACACGCTTCTCGACAATCTTTCTTCGGATTATGTCCGCACCGCGATCGCAAAAGGGCTTCCGTTCAAACAGGCTGTTTTCCGGCACGCGTTAAGAAACAGTCTCATTCCGATCGCGACTCATTTCGGAAATAACATTTCGATCATTCTTATGGGCTCGTTTCTGATCGAGAAGGTTTTCAATATTAACGGTATGGGGCTTCTGGGATATGAAGCGATTATAGAGCGCGATTATCCGGTTGTTCTCGGAATACTCGTCATATCGTCGCTTCTTCTCCTTATAGGGAACATTCTTTCCGACATATGTGTCGCCATTGTCGACCCCCGGGTAAAGTTCGAGTGAAAAATATGCAGCTGAATCCTCTTACCATAAAAAAAATAAAGCGCTTCAGATCGATAAGGCGGGGATATTACTCCTTCATAATTCTGACCCTGATGATCCTTGCCTCTCTTTTCGGTGAAGCGCTTGTAAACAGCCGGGCTCTTCTTGTCTGCCATGAAGGTAGATACTATTGCCCTGTCTACGGAAGCATGAATCCGGGTAAAATATTCGGCCTTGATTATGATTATGAGACAAACTACCGGCAGCTTCAAAAACGTTTTAAGGAAGAAGGGAAGGGGAACTGGGTTCTCATGCCTCCTGTTCCTTATAATGCTTACGAGAACGACCTCAGGGAAGACAGGTTTCCTCCGTTTCCGCCTTCATTTGCGGATAAGCATTACCTGGGCACCGACAATGTGGGAAGAGATATTTTCGCCCGACTTGTTTACGGATTCAGGATCGCGATGGGCTTTTCTCTACTCCTGCTTCTTTTTGACTTCGGCATAGGCATAAGCATCGGAAGCGCAATGGGCTATTTCGGAGGGAAATTCGATCTTTTTTTCCAGCGGATAATTGAAATCTGGTCCAATGTCCCGTTTCTCTATGTCATAATAATAATATCTTCCGTTGTTGTGCCGGGCTTTATCACCCTTATAGTCATAATGGCTTTTTTCGGATGGATAGGAATGACCTGGACCATAAGGACAGTGACATACAAGGAGAAGGCAAGGGAATACGTTCTAGCCGCAAAAGCTCTCGGCGCTTCGCACAGCCGGATTATCTTCAGGCACATAATTCCAAATACGATATCCGTGATAGTAACTTACGCTCCCTTCGCAGTTTCGGGAGGTATCGTGGCTCTTACATCCCTTGATTATCTTGGATTCGGTCTTGCTCCCCCGACGCCGAGCTGGGGTGAACTTCTGCAGCAGGCCTGGACCCACATGGATTCCTGGTGGATCGGGGCATCGGTTATAGGCGCCATGACGATAACGCTCATTGCCGTCACATTCATCGGGGAGGCTGTAAGGGAGGCGTTTGATCCTAAGATGTATACGACTTATGAATGACGACTTCGCAGAAAGTCCGCCTGCTGTGTTGCGCTTCATTTTCTGTCATTGCGGCGTACTTTATGTACGCCTCATTCCAAAAAATTCGCGCGCCTTGCATCCGGATCTTTTTGCAAAGTCATCATGGTTTGAAGATATATAGCTGTTAATCTCGAAAGATCGGGAAAAATATATGTTGAAAAGAAAAATCAGGTTTTTTGCTAAACTCATTTTGATTTACGGGTTGTTTCTGCCCTTCTCGTCATATGCAGCCGGGCCGGTACTCCCGAAAGATATTAAATGGCTTACGAACGATTCCGATCCTGTGTTTGCATCGCCCGAGGCAAAAAGAGGGGGAACGCTTCACGCCTCCATAATGAGCTTTCCCATGACATTCCGCGTTGTCGGCCCTGATTCGAACGGAAGCTTCAGAAGCGCCATTCTGGACAATCACCTGTCGCTCATAGGAATTCATCCGAACACTTTAAATATTATTCCTGAACTTGCAACCCACTGGGCATTCGGGAAAGATAAAAAGACGATGTATTTCAGGCTTAACAGAAAAGCGCGCTGGTCGGACGGAATTCCTGTTACAGCTAAAGATTTTGCGTACTCGCTTGAGTTCATGCGTTCAAAGCATATCGTGGCGCCCTGGTACAATGATTATTACACGAAAGAGATAGATAAGGTAGTCGCTTATGATGATTATACGCTTGCAGTTGTCGCCACCAAGGCTGAACCGGATCTTTACCTCAAGCTTGGAATAAGCCCGACTCCCGCTCACTATTACGGAAAGCTGGATGATAAGTTTGTGAGAAAGTACAACTGGGAGATTGTGCCCAACACGGGCCCTTACCAGATGAGCGAATTCGTCAAAGGGAAGCATATTCTTTTCAGGCGGAAAAACAACTGGTGGGGAGACGAACTTAAGTATTTCAAAAACCGTTTCAATGTGGAGAAGGTGATGTTCACGGTTGTGCGTGATATGAACATGATATGGGAGTATTTCAAGAAAGGAAAGGAAGATGAGTTCGGTCTGACTATACCTGAATACTGGCATGTTAAATCGAAGACGCCTGTAATCGAGAAAGGATATGTTCATAAGATCTGGTTTTTCAACGATACCCAGCAGTCCGCCATGGGGTTATGGCTGAACCAGGACAGGGAGATATTTAAAGATATAAATGTAAGATATGCATTCGCCCACGCGATGAATGTGGAAAGAGTGATAGAGAAGGTTTTGAGAAACGATTACTTCAGGCTCGAGCACGGTTTTGTAGGATACGGGCGGTATTCGAACGAAAAGATAAGGGCAAGAAGATTTGATCTTGAAAAAGTTGACTACTATATGAAGAAGGCGGGCTGGATGCGCGGTGAAGACGGCATATGGGAAAAGAGCGGAAAACGCTTTTCAGTCGAGGTTACTTACGGGTCCGAAACCCACACGCCCCGGCTTGTTGTTCTGAAGGAAGAGGCCAAGAAAGCCGGAATTGAACTCAGGCTTCAGAATCTTGACCAGACGGCGACTTTCAAGAAATTTCTTGAGAAAAAACATGATGTGGCCTGGATGGGCTGGAGCACCTCTTTCAGGCCGCAGTACTGGGAACATTTCCATTCGGTAAACGCCCACAAGCCTCAGACGAACAACATAACAAATACCGATGATCCTGAAATGGACAGGCTCATAGACGCATACAGGAATTCCCTTGATGAGGAGGAGCGGATAAAGCTGTCAGTTATGATCCAGCAAAAGATAGATGATACAGGATGTTTTGTTCCGACTTTCATGGTTCCTTATGTGCGCCACGCCTACTGGAGATGGTGGAAATTTCCGGAGATTCCGGGGACGAAACATTCGACGAGCCTCTTTGATCCTTTTGGAAGTATGGCGGGAGGGCTTTTCTGGTTTGATGAAAAAACATATAACGAGACTAAAGAAGCGATGAGAAAAGGGGAAAAGTTCAAACCGGTTACGATCATTGACGAGACGTACAAGATGAAGTCGATATTTTAGGCGAGAAGCTAAAGGCAAGAGGCGAGAGGTGGAAGGGGAGAGGCGGAAGCGATAATCGGGGGGTAAAGAGCGAGGAATCGGAATTGAACAGGGATGCCATACTGAAGGTTGAAAATCTTGTGACTTCATTTGAGACGGAGGCCGGCAGGATAAGAGCCGTTGATGACGTGAGCTTCGAGGTTAACAAGGGAGAGGTTCTCGGCATTGTCGGGGAATCCGGCTGCGGAAAAAGTGTTACGGCTCTCTCTATAATGAGGCTTCTCCCCAAACCATCCGGCCGCATAGAGAGCGGGCGCATCATTTTTTCCGGAACGGATATAGCTGCTTTGCCAGCCGAAAAGATGCATGAAATACGCGGGAACAGGATATCCATGATATTCCAGGAGCCTATGACTGCCTTAAATCCGGTTCACAGGATAGGCGATCAGCTTGGAGAGGTTTTCAGGCTTCGTTATCCCGGCATGAGTGAAAAAGAGATCCGGGAAGAATCTATCGGGATGCTGCAAAAAGTCGGAATTTCAGATCCCGGAAAACGCATTGAGGAATATCCCCACCATATATCGGGAGGCATGCGGCAGAGGG
>JAUPLM010000047.1 GCA_030836965.1 Thermodesulfobacteriota bacterium
GACAGGTAATATTCCACATAGGTAAATCCGTTTGCAAGGGTGAGGGCGAGCTGCGTGATCGGATTTGCGCCGGCTTCCGCAATGTGGTATCCCGAAATCGATACCGAATAAAAATTGCGCACATTATTTTTTATAAAATATTCCTGGATGTCTCCCATCATTTTAAGCGCAAATTCTATCGAAAAAATACAGCTGTTCTGCCCCTGGTCTTCCTTCAATATATCTGCCTGGACTGTGCCCCTCACGTTTGAAAGAACCAGTGAACGGACGGCATTGTATTCCTTATCGTCAGGCTCCCTCCCTTTTTCCTTTCTGAACCTGTCCACCTGCTGATCTATGGCGGCGTTTAAAAACATGGCAAGCATGATCGGGGCAGGGCCGTTTATAGTCATTGATACCGACGTATTTGGCGAACAAAGCTCGAATCCGTCATACAGCATCCTGACATTATCAAGGGAGCAGACGCTTACTCCGGATGTGCCCACCTTGCCGTAAATATCCGGGCGCCTGTCCGGATCATGCCCGAAGAGTGTAACCGAATCAAAAGCGGTTGAGAGCCTTTTCGCGTCGTAATTCGCCGAAAGGAGTTTGAACCTGTTATTTGTCCTTGCAGGATCACCTTCTCCCGCAAACATCCTTGTGGGGTCTTCGTCGGCGCGCTTGAGCGGAAATACTCCTGCCGTGAACGGAAAATAACCCGGAACATTCTCCTCTCTCATCCATCTTAATATCTCTCCGGGATCTTCGTATTTGGGCAGTGATATTTTAGGGATTCTCTGCTGCGAAAGGGAGAGCGTAAAAAGAGGGAGCCTGATTTCCCGGTCCCTTACCGAGTACACAAGTTCGTCTTTTGAATAATTCTTTTTGATTTCACCCCAATTACTCAGAATATTTCCTGTCTCTTCGGAAATGCTTTCAGCGGCCCTGGCCGTCTCTTCCTTTAATCTTGAAAGAGCCGCCACGGTCCGGTCATCTTTACCGGCCCCGCTCATGACCGCCTTTTCCGCCTCTTCGAGATGCCACAACTTCCGGACAGCTCCGGATTGCTCTTTTGTAACCGCGTGGTAATTCCTTATGGTATCGGAAATCTCTGAAAGGTACCGTGTCCGCTCGGGCGGAATAATTATTGTCTTGGATGTCGATTTATTCCGGGAGGGGCGGTCGATGCCGGAAACGAATTTTACGCCTGTTTTTTCAGCGACCTTATCCAGAATGGAATGATACAGAGCCGTTACTCCGTCGTCGTTGAACTTTGAAGCGATCGTGCCGAAAACCGGCATTTCGGCAAGAGGTTTTTCCCAGGCTTTCTTATTCCGCTGCACCTGTTTGGAGACATCCCGCAGGGCGTCTTCACCCCCTCTTTTTTCGAATTTATTTATTACGACCAGATCTGCAAAGTCGAGCATATCTATTTTTTCAAGCTGTGAAGCGGCCCCGAACTCGCTTGTCATCACGTAAACCGAAATGTCGACAAGATCTATTATTTTTGAATCACCCTGTCCGATACCGGCGGTTTCAACCACCGCAAGATCGTATCCTGACGCTTTTATTACATCTATCACTTCCGGAAGTACTTCGGGTATCTCGGTGTCCGACATGCGGGTTGCAATCGATCGCATGTAAACCCCGGGTTTTCCGATCGCGTTCATCCTTATCCTGTCCCCCAGGAGGGCTCCGCCTGTTTTTCTGCGTGACGGATCACAACTTATTATCGCGACCTTGGCTTCCGGAAGGTCATGCATGAGCCGCAGTATTATCTCGTCGGTAAGCGATGATTTTCCGGCTCCACCCGTTCCTGTGATGCCAATAACAGGAACCTTGCGCTTTCTGCCTTCGGAAAGCAGCGGGATAAAACCGGAAAGGTTTCCGTTGTTCTTTGCAAGTTCGACTGCGGTTATAAGATGCGCAACCTTCAGCTTGTTGCCGGGAGAAAGGCCGGTCATGTCGATCTTCTTCTCATCTACAGTCGGAAAATCAAGCATCTCAACCATGTGGTTGATGATTCCCTGGAGTCCGAGCCGGGTGCCGTCTTCAGGCGAGTATATCTTTGCGACTCCGTATGCTTCCAGCTCCCTGATTTCATCCGGAACGATAACTCCGCCGCCGCCGCCAAAAACCCTGATATGAAAGGCTCCGTTATCCCGGAGAAGATCTATCATGTATTTAAAGAACTCTATGTGCCCGCCCTGATAGCTGGAAACGGCTATTCCCTGGACATCTTCCTGGATGGCTGCGTCTACGATCTCCTCAACCGAACGGTTATGACCCAGATGTATGACTTCAACCCCGGTATCCTGCAGAATTCTGCGCATTATGTTTATGGATACATCATGACCATCGAAAAGGGATGTAGCCGTAACCACCCTGATATTATGCACGGGTTTATAGACTTTTACCTCAACGCTCATGCCTCCTCCTTTAAATGCGCCTTATTCAATTTTTGCGCGGATAATCCAAGGATAAAATCTGTCTGATATCTGATATAATCTTCAATACTGTAATGACGGGCAAGAAACCAGCGCCTGAATGTCCACATATGCCCCAGAACGGAAATGTTATGAGCAACAAGCTCGATAGATTTTTCATTAAGGTGCGGCAGAAAACCCTGTGAAACCAGACGCGCGAGAACCTCGACAAAAAGACCCGTTATTCTCAGTTCGTTTTCCAGAACTTTTTTTTGCCACTGACCCGGAAGTGACTGGGTCTCCTGATAAATAAGGAGGATAAAATCGCTCATCTTATGGCAGACCATGAAATACTCCCTGATAATTTCGGCCAGGGCATCCCTTCCGCCTGAAGATTTCGCCATAACGTCGGTAATCCGTTTTTCCACTTCGACATGTATTGAATCGCAGACCAGATAAAGAATGTCTTCTTTGGAAGCAATATACTCGTACAATGAGCCTATTGAAACTCCTGCGGCTTTTGCAATCTGCCTGGTAGAAGTTTTATGGAAACCTTTTTCGATGAAAAGCTTTACCGCTGCTTCCGCAATCTGCCTCCGCCGCTTTTCCACAAGATCAGGATTTTTTACCTGGGTTGGAATGTCTTTTGTCCGGTGCAGTTCCTGCATAATTCCTAATACCTGTTTAAGTCTTTTTACGGAAAGGTTATATAAATTATTAAACCGAGCGAGCGCTCACTCATAGATTGATATCATGCATCATTTTTACTTGTCAAGATGTAAGATATTCTTCCGTATAATCCATTTTATAAGTAAATATGCAGAGCCGGCATAGGATATATACTATTGATTTTATGATATATATTATTTATATAAAGAATGGTTTGTCAACCGGTTTACGATTTAAGAAAAATATTGACAAAAATGAACAGGGGAGGGTAAACTAAACAAATTCTGACCGAGCGCTCGCTCATATGTTTTGCAATCTGCATTTGCTTGCAAAGCCATTCAAAACTCACGGAGGTATTGCTATGACAGAAGAACAGGTTCTCCTGGCAGAAGAAAAAGACGGGATAATAACACTTACGTTAAACCGTCCACAGGCGATGAATTCTTTAAATTTCAGCCTGCTCTATTCTTTGCGGGATCAGGTGGAAGCATTGAGATTCAGATCCGATATAAGAGTTGTCATTATTACCGGAGCGGGAGACAAGGCTTTCTGTTCCGGAGCGGATCTGAAGGAGCGTGTAACCCTGAGCCCGGCGCAGGTAAAGGAATATATCTTTACGATAAGAAATCTCTTTACATCGATTGAACTTTTAAATAAGCCTGTGATAGCCGGAGTCAACGGCGTAGCCCTCGGAGGAGGAACCGAACTCGCCCTTGCATCAGATATCCGCATAGCGTCTTTAAGCGCAACGATGGGGCTCACCGAAACCAGACTTGCAATAATTCCGGGGGCGGGAGGAACTCAGAGGCTTCCGAGGCTCGTTGGCCGCGGGAAGGCAAAAGAGCTGATCTTTACAGGCCGCAGGGTCGATGCTGAAGAGGCTCTCAAGATAGGACTTGTGAACAAAATCTGCGACAAGGACTCTCTTATGACTGAATGCAGGCAGATGGCTGCAATGATATGCGAAACCGGTCCCATAGCAATCGAGCAGGCAAAATACGCAATCAATTACGGGATTGAAACAGATATACATACCGGCCTCGCGATAGAATCGAATGCTTACTGGGTAACAATCCCGACAGAAGACCGCCTTGAAGGTCTCGCGGCTTTCAGGGAAAAAAGAAAACCTGTATACAAGGGAAAATAGAAATATCAGGGTTCCCGCCATACAGATCCGCCAAAAAGATTGGCGGACGTGCCGTTGGCGGGTCCACCAGACAAATTGGCGGACATTCTGCCTTCGGCAGGGTTCAGGTGAAAAAAATAACCACTTCACTTAAAACGATGGTATCGTAAAAAGTCTAAATATGCTCTCTTAATGAGCTTTTTGGGGATTTTTAAATGACTTCGCTAAATCACAAGAACTCGGGGTTATGCCCTCAAACAGCTTGTGATTTTTTAACGCTCAGCAATTTAAAAATCTATTTCCCAAAAATCTCAAATCCGTTCGCACATGACTTTTTACGAGTTCATCAAAATGAGGAGAATTGAAATGGCACTTATGAATTATCCGAAAAAAGTTTCGCTGGGAGATATAACAGTAAGAGACGGATTCCAGCATGAAGAAAAGTTCATTCCAACAGGCGCCAAGATATGGCTTGCCGAGCAGCTCCTGCTTGCCGGCTTTAAAAAGATCGAGGTGACAAACTACGGAAACCCGAAAGGTATGCCGCAGTTTAAGGATGCCGATGAGGTGATGAAAAGCCTCCGCACAAGCAAAAAAGTCGGTCATCTTTTGAAGGATGCGGAAATAACTGTTATTACAATCCGTGAAAAAGCTGTCGACCGGGCGATCATCGCAAAAAAGGAAGGGTATGGCCCAGACAGAATACTTTTCATGGTCTCGACCAGCGAGGCTCATCACAAGAAAAATTCCGGATTGTCTCTCGCGGAATACTGGAAGATGTGCGAAGCTTATATTCCGAAGGCCCATGCAGCGGGAATCAAGGTCTGCGGAACAGTCAGCACTATATGGGGCTGTCCGATAGCCGGCCCTACCGAGCTTAAAGCGGCTGTTGAATTCACAAGGCGCTGGCTCGACATCGGCGCGGATGACATAGAGCACGCGGATCATGACGGTTCCGCTCCGCCGAACAAGGTCTACGAGTATTATTCCATGATCCTTGACGAGATCCCGGACAGAACAAAGCATATCGCCCATTTTCATACTACAAGAGGATGGGGGCTTGCCAATGTGCTTGCCGCCCTTCAGGCCGGAATCACCCAGTTTGAATCGACAATCGGCGCTATAGGCGGCCAGCCCGCAAATTTTGTGGACGGGGTGCCTGTGGCCGGAACAGGCGAATATTATTATTCCGACCCGTCCATCACAGGGCTTGTGTCTACCGAAGATATGGTGGTAATGATGGATGAAATGGGAATCGATACCGGCATTAATGTCGATAAGATTCTGGAAATCGGCAGGATGACAGAAAGGATAGTCGGAAGGCGCCTTCGGTCCGAATGCGCTCATACGGGAAGGATTCCAAAGGAACTGAC